>NZ_JBBIAR010000100.1:0-28184 GCF_054185165.1 Bradyrhizobium sp. UFLA05-109
GGTTGACGCGATCGCCGCCGACGTTGCGGATGAAATCGGCGAGGATCGAGAAGCTCGCGACCACGTTGAGCCGTTCCGCCGCTTGAAGCGGCGAGGCGATCAGCAAGGACGCAAGGACGAGGAGCAGGAGGCGGCGCATCGCAGATCAGGCCTCCAGATGCCGGCCGGGAAACATCTGCCGGACCAGCCCGCCGACGCTGCCAAACAGCACCGAGACGACGTAGAACGCGGTTGCCACCAGGATGATCGCCGGCCCCGAGGGAATCCGTGTCTGGAACGACAGCACGAGCCCGGCATAGCCCGACACCGCAGCGGCGATGACGGCGATAGAGATCATCGCAGTGAGGTCGCGCGACCAGAACCGGGCGATGCCCGCGGGCATGATCATCAGGCCGACCGCAAGCAGGGTGCCGAGCGCCTGAAAGCCGTTAACGAGGTTGATGACGACGAGGGCGAGGAAGGCGAGATGCGCGGGTCCCCCGGCGCGGCTGACGGTGCGTAGAAACAAGGGATCGACGCTTTCGATCACCAGCGGACGGTAGATCACCGCGAGCACCAGAAGCGTGATCGTGGCGTTGAAGGCGACCACCAGCAGCGTCTGGTCGTCCATGGCGAGGATGTTGCCGAACAGCACGTGCAACAGGTCGATATTGGTGCCCTTGATCGAGACGATGGTGACGCCAAGCGCGAGCGAAGCCAGATAAAAGGTCGCGAGCGAGGCGTCCTCCTTCAGGCCGGTCGAACGCGCAACGACACCGGCGAGGATGGCGACCGCAAAGCCCGCGATCAGGCCGCCGGCGGTCATCGCGAACAAATTGAGGCCGGAAAACAGGAAGCCGATCGCGGCGCCGGGGAGGATCGCATGCGCCATGGCATCGCCGACGAGGCTCATCCGCCGTAGCATCAGGAACACGCCGATCGGCGCACCCGCAAGCGACAGCGCGATCACGGCGGCGAGCGCGCGCCGCATGAACTCGAATTCGGTGAAGGGGCCGATCAGCGCGTCATACATCGTGCATCATGCCGCCTGCGAGCGTTCGTCATCGTCGGCGCAGGCCGCCGCGCTGTCGTCGAACGCTTCGCACATCCGCATCGCCACCATGAGATTTTCCGCCGTCAGCACCTCGGCGGTCGCACCCCATGCTACCGGACCACGCGCGAGCAGCAGCGTTTGCGGGAAATGACTGCGAACCATCTCCATGTCGTGGAGCGCGGCGAGCACGGTGCGGCCCTCGCCATGCCAGCGCGTCACCAGCGCGAGCAGATCGGCCGTGGTCTTGCTGTCGATGGCGTTGAAGGGCTCATCCAGCACGATCAGGCGCGCATCCTGGAGCAGCACGCGCGCGAACAGCACGCGCTGCATCTGCCCGCCGGAAAGCGTGCCGATCGGGCGGTTCTCGAAGCCGTTCAGCCCGACGGCCGCGATCGCGCCCAGGATCTTCTCGCGCGCGGCTTTGCCGATGCCACCGAACAGCCCGATGCCACGCCACAGGCCCGTGCCGACGAAATCGAACACCGAGATCGGGAAGCTGCGGTCGATATCGGCGGTCTGCGGCAGATAGGCGATATCGCGCTGATCGAGCCCACCGAGATGAATACTGCCTGCGAGCGGCTTGAGGATGCCGACGATACCGCGCAGCAGCGTCGACTTGCCAGCACCGTTCGGTCCGATCACCGCGACCAGCGCCCCAGGCGCGATCTCACCCTGGAGGTGGTGCACCGCCGGATGCCGGTCATAGCCGAGAGTGACGTTGTGGAAACCGAGCGCCGCCATGGTCACCTCATCGCCAAAAAGACCATGCCCCAGAGCACCGCGCAGACGGCGAGCGCCGCCGCGAGACGGCCCGCCAGGGTCATGCGCAGGATCGACCAGGGCGCGGCCTGGGCCGGATGAGGCGCCAAGGGATCGTGGACATGGGCGTGCGTATGGTCGTGCCCATGCGCATGCGCGTGGTCGTGGGAATGGTCATGATGCTGGGCGTGGGACGCGGCGGGAACCATCCGGGAACGTTATATTATAACATTACCCCTGTCCACGCCCCCTCGCCGGCATTCCGGGGCGGCCGACCGCCCGGCCATAGCCGATCAGGGTCCAGCTCACGACCATGGCGATGGTGGCGCCGAAATCGGCGCCGACCGCAAGCAGCGCGCTTGCCACCGGACAGGCAGCAAAAAAAGGCAGCCGCGTGAGGCGGCCGCCTTTTTTGATTTTGTCATTCCGGGGCGGCTCGAAAGCCGAACCCGGAATGACGTGACTAACTCACGCCTTGTCGAACAGCGACTCCACGTATTCCCAGTTCACGAGGTTCTCGACGAACGCCTTCAGATAGTCCGGACGGCGGTTGCGATAGTCGATGTAGTAGGAGTGCTCCCAGACGTCCACGCCGAGGATCGGGGTGGCGCCGTGCACCAGCGGATTCTCGCCGTTCGCCGTCTTGGAGATCTCGAGCTTGCCGTTCTTCACCGACAGCCAAGCCCAACCGGAGCCGAACTGGCCGACGCCCGCCGCCTGGAAGTCCGTCTTGAACTTCTCGAAGCCACCGAGGTCCTCGTTGATCTTCTTCTCGAGCTTGCCCGGCAGCTTGGTGCCGCCGCCATTGGGCTTCATCCAGCTCCAGAAGTGGATGTGGTTGTAGTGCTGGCCGGCATTGTTGAAGACCGCCGGGTTCTTCCCGAAGGAGCCCTTCACGATCTCCTCAAGGGACTTGCCTTCCCATTCGGTCCCCTTGAGCGCGTTGTTGCCGTTGGTGACGTAGGCCTGATGATGCTTGTCGTGGTGATATTCCAGCGTTTCCTTCGACATATACTGGCCGAGGGCGTCATAGGCGTAAGGGAGTGGGGGGAGCGTAAAGGTCATGGGTTCTTGTCCGCAACTGGGTGGGGAACGTGTTCTAACGGTCTCCCCTTATAGAAGGTTCCTGCGCCGTTAAATACCTTAGAATTTGCGAAACCGCATGGTGCGGACGGCATGGCCTGAATGCGCGAATTCAGCTCAGAACAAAAGGCGCGCGGGGCTGATGCAAAATATCATTGCCTTTGAAGCGTTTAAGAGAGAACGAATGCACCCTCGTGCGCAGTTAGCAAAGGCGGCCCCATGAGCATCGAGATCGACATTTTGAACGGCGAAGCCTCATGGCCGGTCGCCGAGCCGTTGTTCAAGGCAGTCTGGCCGCGCGATGCCGTCGAGAAGCGGCCCTGGCGCCACATCAAATGGGCCAATGCCGAGCTTCGCGTGTTGATCGAGGCGCCCGAGGGCGGACTTGCCTGTCATGTAGGCATCTACTTCCGCACCATCACCTGGAACGGCCGCAAGGTCCATATTGGTGGCATCGGCGGCGTCTGCACGCGCGAGGACTGCCGTGGACGCGGCTACGCGACGCTCGCAATCGATGCCGCCGTTCACACCATGCGCGCCAACGATGCGGTCCGCTTCGCGCTCCTGTTCTGCGAGCCGCATAATTTCGCGTTCTACCAGGCTCGTAACTGGCATCCTTTCACCGGCGATGTCTATTGCGAGCAGCCGGAGGGACGCGTCCGTTTCGACTGTACGGCGCCGTTCGTCTTCGACGTCGTCCGCGCGCCGCGCCTGGGCACCATCGACCTATGCGGCCTGCCGTGGTGAGCCCTGCGTGAACGGAGGGCTGGTGCCGATGATGCCCGGCTTATAATATGTCGCACATCATCTAATTTCATCCGGTGACGCATGACGATCGACGCCCCGATAGACGCCGCACCGTCGCGTGCTCCGGTGATGTCCCCCATTGCCAGCCTTTTGACTGCGCCGATCCTGCCGACACTGCTCAGGCTGGCGATCCCCAACATGATCGCGATGGTCGGCAGCACGCTGGTCGCGATCGCCGAGACCTCCTATATCGGCCGGCTCGGCACCATTCCGCTGGCCGCGATCGCGCTGGTGTTTCCCTTCGCCATGCTGACGCAGATGATGAGCGCGGGGGCAATGGGCGGCGGCGTGTCGTCCGCGATCAGCCGTGCGCTCGGCGCGGGCGACCGAAATCGCGCCGCGACGCTGGCGCTGCACGCCGCCATCATCGGCATTTGCGGCGGGCTGTTCTTCACCGTGATGATGCTGCTGTTCGGCCGCAGCTTCTTCACGCTGCTCGGCGGACGCGCAAACGTGCTGGAGGAAGCCTGCAACTATTCGCAGGTGCTGTTCTCCGGCGCGATCGCGATCTGGCTGGTCAACACGCTCGCCTCGGTGATCCGCGGCACCGGCGACATGCGCCTGCCCTCGATGACACTGATCGGCTCAAGCCTCGTGCAGGTCGCGGTCGGCGGCACACTCGGGCTCGGCCTGTTCGGCGTGCCGCAACTCGGCATGCGCGGCGTCGCCTCGGGCCAGCTCATCGCCTTTACGCTCGCGGCAGTCTTCTTCGTCTGGTATCTGCTCACGGGTCGCAGCCGCCTGCCACTGAATGTTGGCGCCTTCCGGTTCGAGCGCGGCATGTTCCTCGACATCCTGAAAGTCGGCGCGGTCGCCTGCCTGTCGCCGCTGCAAACCGTGCTCACTATCCTGATCTTCACGAAAATTCTCGCAAGCTTCGGTACCGAAATGCTCGCCGGCTACGGCATCGGCTCGCGGCTGGAATTCTTGCTGATCCCGATCACCTTCGCCTTCGGCATCGCCTCGGTGCCGATGGTCGGCATGGCGATCGGCGCCGGACAGTTGCAGCGCGCGCGACGAGTCGCCTGGACGGCGGCGGCAGCCGCAGGCCTCACCGTCGGCCTCATCGGCCTCGTCGTCGCGCTCGATCCGGCGCTGTGGGTCTCGCTCTTTACCCGCGATGCCGGCGTCACCGCCGCTGCACACAGCTATTTCCATTGGGCGGGGCCGGCCTTCGTGTTCTTCGGTGTCGGTGTGTCGCTTTATTTCTCATCGCAAGGTGCCGCGCGCGTCGGAGGTCCGGTGCTTGCGTCCACAGCGCGGCTCCTGATCGTTGCCGTCGGCGGCCTCGCGCTCACGACAGCTCAGGCGCCGGCCTGGACACTGTTCGCCCTGGTCGGCGGCGCCATGGCGGTGTTCGGGCTCAGCACGGCCGCCTCCGTCGCGCTGGCGCGCTGGGGCAAATGAACGCAGGAATGTGATGCAGCCGCGCGTTGCATGATGGCGATTTGCTGCTATGGAGACGCCTCCATTTTCGGGGCTCGCCATGATCCACAGATTCGCCGTTCTCGTCACCTGTCTGGCTGCGCTGTTGGGCGCGACCGCCGCACGCGCGCAGAGCGCGGATGCGAGCGGGACCTGGCTGACCCAGGCAGGCGATGCACGCATCAAGATCAGCAAATGCGGCGGCGGCGTCTGCGGCGTCATCGTCTGGCTGAAGGAGCCCTACGACACCGCGACCGGCCAGCCCGCCAGCGACAGCAAGAATCCAAATCCCGCGCTCGCCAGGCGTCCGCTGATCGGATTGCCGTTGTTCAGCGGCATGCAGCCGTCAGGCTCGAACAAATGGTCGGGCCAGATCTACAATGCCGATGACGGCAACGCCTATGCGAGCCACATCTCCGTCACCGGCACCGATACGCTCCGCGTCGAAGGCTGCGTGGGTGCCTTGTGCGGCGGCGAGACCTGGACACGGGTCGTCCGCTGAGCTGATCTCTCATGTCCCGGACGCGCTGCGGCACGCAGTGACGCTGCGCAGAGCCGGGACCCATATGCTTATGGACCCCGGCTCTGCAGCGCATCACTAACGTGCTGCGCTGCGTCCGGGGCACGAGAATGACCTTACGCCGTCGCCTTCAGCGCCGTTGCCGCGGACGCATAGCCGCCGCGCGCGCCGTCGATGAAGTGGACGTGGTCGCTGCGCAGCGCCGAAGGCGTGAAGCAAGTCATCATTGCCGCGTCCTGCCGGTGCAGCCCATAGCGCACGATGCCGCTCTTCGCCGCCGCTGCCAGTCGATCGCTCAGGTCACGCTCGAGCTCCGGCGTGCAGTCGAGGATCATGCGCAGGCCATCGTCATATTTGCGGAAGTCCGAGTTCTCGACGACCTGCTGCGTATAGGTCTTGGGCACGAAGCCGCCGACCTTGATGTCGAGGCGCACGATCATGTAGGCGAATAGGGTGTAGGCCAAAACACCGACGCGGCGCTTGAGGAGCGAACCGCCGCGCCTGGCGCGCGCCTCGTAGTCGAGCCCCTGCGGCGGCCATTTCAGCGGCGGACCCTGCGGCGGCACGGGACGGCCCGCATCCGGACTACGCTCGACGAGATGGATGACGTCCTCGATCACTTTCCGGAAGAGAAGCGCATCGGCGCCGCGCGCCGGCACCACCAGCACCGACAGGATGAGCCCGCGCGAGGCCGGAATCTCCTCGAACCGGCAGGACAGGCCGGACAGATCCGGCTGCGTGCCGTCGGGCGCCTCAAGAACCGCGAACTCGCCCCGCTTCATCGCAGCCTCGGCCCACCCCAACCCTCCGCCGGAGAACATCGCATAGGACAGGTTGGCCGACGGCCCGAAGCGCGCGACGCGCACGTCCAGGCCCGCGCTGCGAATCGCGCTGACCGGCACAAGCGCGACGCGCATTTTCAGATCGAGATCCTGCCTGACCCAGGTCGCCGTCGCGGCGAGCGCGGCGCGGGCGCGGTCGAGATCTTCGGGCGAAACTGCAAAGCTCGCGCCGTCGCCACCGAACACGAAAGGAAATTCCCGTCCCTGCAGCGCATTGGTGACGGCTGCGATCACCGCGGCACCGGCCACGTTGACCGCCTTGTAACGCTGCGCCGCAATCGCCTTGGTGGAATCGACGATGTCCGCCACCCCGATGGTCCAGTCATCAGGCAGCGGCGAATAGAGCGAGGGATCCATCAGGCTGGTGAAGCCGCGGAAGACGGGGATGCTGCCGTAGAAGGAGACGCCTGGTGTCATTGCCTGAGGCCGGGTGCGTTTCGCGCAATCAAGATACGAGACTGGGATCGATTGGGTTCACCGGACGGCGCACCCGTGGGATTCCCGATCATTGGCTGAAACAGACCCGGACAACAAGAGCGATGGCCCGCCGCTCAGATGTATTCAGCACGCGAGCTGCGAGGCAGAATGGATTTGATCTTCACGGCGATTGAAGCGGCGTACGCAAGCTAGTGCAGCTTTTCCCTCTCCGCCACCGAGGGCACGTGCACGTCATGGCAGCCGACGAGCCGGACGAATTGCTGCGGATACATTTCGTAGCCGTGATCGCCGGAATTCTGATGCGACATCGGCTGGTTCTTGGACTTGCGGTTGGTGACGCTCTCTTGAGATGACTGCGCTGATGCCCTGGGAAGGTTCGAAGCGGTCATGCATACTGCTCCCTGTCGTTTAGGGCAGATCGATTGACGTAACCGCAACCGATTGCAGAGCATCCTAGAACCAAATGCGCTGAAATGATATCGAGCGCGATCAACTCAATTTGTGGCGCGAGAGTTCCTTAAGCGGTATTTCCAGCGTCGATCGTGAACACCGTTCCCGTGACGTTGCGTCCGCCTTCGCCGAGCAGATACTCGACCATCCGCGCGACGTCCTCAGTCTGCGGCAAGCGGCGCAGTGCGCTGCGCCCCGCGATGCGCTTGCGGCCTTCGTCGGAGAGATTGTGTGTCAGCTCGGTATCGATGAAGCCGGGCGCGATCGCATTCACGGTGATGCCGAGCTTGCCGACCTCGCGCGCCAGCGAGCGCGTGAAACCGGTCGCGGCCGCCTTGGTCGCGCCATAGACCGACAGGCCGTTATAACCGGTCGTGGCGATGATCGAGGAGATGTTGATGATGCGACCTGCGCCGTCGGCCATCATGTGCCGCGCGACATATTTGGTGAGAATGATCGGCGACAGCACGTTGAGCTGCACCAGCGCTTCGATCTCGGAATTGTGCATGGTCGCGAGCAGGCCCTCGGTGCCGAGGCCGGCATTGTTGACGAGGCCATAGATCGCGCCGAACTCGTCGCGCACCAGCTTTGCGAAAGCCGGGATCGCGTCGATGACCGCGAGGTCGCAGGCGCGAAAATGCAGGCGCTTCTCCGACACGCGCACCGCGGCCGCGAGCTCTTCGGTCTCACGCCGCGCCACCGCGATCACGTTGTAACCGGCGCCCACCAGGCGCGTTGCGATCGCAAGGCCAATGCCGCGGCTGCCGCCGGTGACGAGGACATTATGCATCGGTGCGCGCCAGCTTTCCGGCCGGAGTGACGTCGAGGGTCTCGACGAAGCGGATCACCGCCGGCACTTTGTGTGAGGCGAGCTGCGCCCGGCACTGGTCCAGGATCTGCTCGCGGATCTCGTTCGCCCGCGCCGGATCGGTGCCGTCGCCAAGGATCACGTCGGCCACGACGATGCCGCCGGTGATCGGGCTCTTCCGCGATTTCGCGCGCGACATCCGCACGTCCGGATGACGGTTGATGACCGCCTCGATCTCCTCGGGATGAACCTTCAGCCCGCCGATGTTGATGATGCCACCGCGACGCCCGACGAAATAACAGCGGTCGCCGCGCAGCTCTATCATGTCGCCGGTGTCGACGAAGCCGTCGTCCTCGGCGAGCTTCGATGCATTGCGGCCGATATAGGCGTGCGCGGTGCGGTTGGAGCGGATGCGCAGCGAGCCGTCGACGATCTTCATCTCAACGCCGCTCGGATTCACGCCGATATAGGCGGCGGGAAAACCTTCGAGCCCGTCATTAACGGCAAAGCCGACGCCGGCTTCCGTCGAGGCATAGGCATGACCGATCGAGGAATTGGGGAACGCCGCCTTCAGGCCGTCGAGCACGGCCTGGTCGGCGATCTCGCCGGAGAGGCGGACATAGCGCGGCGCGAATTGCGCGGCCGAACCGCTCATCAGGAGCTTGCGCCAATGCGAGGGCGTCCCGGAAATGTGCGAGACACTGCGCGCGTTCAGACGCGCGACGTGGTCCGCGAGGACCTCATGTGCGTCCGACAGCACCATCGAGCCGCCGGAAAGGATCGCGCGCAGGAAGATTTGCAAGCCGCCATAGCGGCGGATGTCGTAGAAGGTCGCCCAGACCGGCGCGGGGCCGCGCGCAGGCGCCTCGGCCCGGATCGCGCCGGTCAGCGCTTCCAGCGTATGCGCTGCGATCTTCGGCACGCCAGAGGTGCCCGAGGTCAGCATCAGCCATTCGGTGGCGCGCTCGGATTCGGCAGGCGTAGTCGCGGTGAGCGGCAGTTGCGCGATCACGACGAGCGGGATCGCGCCGTCTCTCCAGAACTCCGGCTCGTCGGTGACGACTGCATCGATCTCCGCGTCAGCGATCAGCGCATCGAGATGCGCGGGATTGAGATCCGGCGGGCACAGCAGCATGCGACGGGCGATGCCGTCCAGCTCGATCATGGCAAGGCCGGATCTGAGCTGGTCGGACAATTTCAACAGCACCGACCGGCCGGACAACTCGCCAAGGCGGCCGCCCAGGACCGTCTGCGACAGCACGTCTGTCAGCGACACCAGATGGTGCGCATCCGACAGCGTGCGTCCCTTCAGCTCGGCGCTGAGATAGTCGCGGAGTGCAAAGATCTCACGCGGGAACATTTTCGTAGGCCCGCACGAAATCGCCGACGGTCGCCGGGAAGGCAGCGTCCTCGGAAATCGTGAAGGGATCGACGCCGAGCTCGTCCTCGAGGCGCGCGATCAGGATCGCGAAGGCGAGCGAGTCGAAACCCGTCTCATGCAGCGACAGGTCGTCCGTCAGCTCCGGCAGCGTGACGTTCTGCTCCTTGGCAATCTGCTTGATCACTTCAGTAATTTTTAACCTTACCGACATGGCTGCGCTCGCTTCGTGTTTGTTATCGTTTGATCGTCTTTGGCGGAATGCCCGCCTCCCGTTGCTCCGTGGTTTACCGGACAGAAGTAAATGGCTTCTTGGACAATTCAGATAAAATTGGACCTATCTCTGTTTTTGTAGCCCATTAGAGCCTGACAGAGCCATCAACAATTTGCACGTACGTCTCCCGGTCAACCGCGACATAGGTGCCGGACTTCGGCTCCATCACGTACAGCGGATCAGCGATCGCGCCGGGATCAAACCCCTCGCGCGCGAGCTGGCTCTTCTTCTGCTTGAAAGTCTCGGTCGCATCGAGCCCGGTCGAAATGCGGATGAAGACGGGGCGGGCGTAAGGAGGCAGGCGCGTGGCGAGATGACCCGCGAGTGCGGCCAGATCAAAGCCCTCGTTGACCACGATTGCGCTCATGCCGGCGCGGCCGTCGGTGCCGGGAATGCTGACGCCGTAAGTCGTTGCGTCGACCACGCCGGAGCAATCACGCACGGCGTCGTTGACCTCCGAGGTCGCAACGTTCTCGCCCTTCCAGCGGAAGGTGTCGCCGATGCGGTCGACGAAATGAAAGAAGCCCTTGTCATCCAGCTGCATCAGATCGCCGGTGCGGAACCAGGCATCGCCGTGAGCGAAGACATGGCGCAGGATCTTCTTCTCGGTCTCGCCGGCGTCGGTATAGCCCTCGAAACGGCCGCCGCCTTCATCGGCGGTGCCGATGCGGCCGATGGCTTCACCGGCCTCGCCGCGCGCGCAGGCCAGGCAAAGGCCGTCGGCATTGCGCAGGGGCACGCCGGCGTCGGGATCGAGCTTGACGATCGCCGCCGGGAAACGATGCGCAAGCAGCGGCGGGATGCGGCCGATTGCACCCGGTCTGCCCTCGACGTTGAACAGCGAGAAGTTGCCTTCGGTCGCCGCGTAGAATTCGAGGATGCGGGGAAGCGCAAAGCGCGCCTGGAAGTCCTCCCAGATGTCGCCGCGCAGGCCATTGCCGCAGACGAGCCGCAGGCGGTGGCGGTTCTCATACTCCGACGGCGGCGCTTTCAGGAGATATCGGCAGAGCTCGCCGATATACTGGAACAGCGTGCAGTCGTGGCGGACGATGTCGGACCAGAAATTCGTCGCCGAGAATTTGTCCGCGATCACCACCGAGCCGCCAGCGGCGAGCATGCTGCAGGGCGCGACGATGCCGCCGACGGAATGAAACAACGGCAGGCAATCGTAGAGCCGGTCCTGTGGCGTCGCGCCCATGAGCCCGGCAAACCAGAAGCCCCAGTTGAGGATGCGGCGATGGCTGATGCTGGCTGCCTTGGGCAGGCCCGTGGTGCCGGAGGTATAGATCAGTAGCGCGCGGTCATTGATGGTCACGCCGCCGTGCTCGTCCTGCGAGAGCGGGCCGTCGTCGAGCGCCGCCAGCGCCACATCGATCGAGCGCTCGCTGCGCGCATCGCCATGGGTCCAGATCTTTGCCGCCGAATTCAGGTGCTGCGTGGCGTCCGCAAGCGCCTCGGCGAGATCATGCGCGACGATGAGGTGGGACGGCTTCGCGACATCGATGCAATGCGCCAGCGACTGTCCAACCAGCTTGGTGTTGATCAGCGCGACGACGCCACCGATACGGCTGATGCCGAGCCAGGCGGCGACATAGTCGGCACCATTCGGCATGATCATACCGACGGTGTCGCCCTTCGCGAGGCCGACCGAGCGTGCCCAGCGCGCGTAGCGGTTGATACGTTTTGCGAGCTGATCGTAGCTGATCGTTTCGTCGTCCGTGAGGAGCGCCGCGCGGTCCGGCTGGCGTCTCGCCCAATCCTCGATGACATCGGCGAACAGCCGGCCCGGCAGCGTCTCGATGCGCGCGGTGAGTTCGATCGCCTTCAGCCAGATTTTCGAGGCCGAGGGCGCGCGCGTCGTTTTCGCCTGCTCGATGACGCCGGGGTTCATGTTGTTGATGTCTTTCGGCTGGTCACTCGTCTGTCAGTAGCTATAGACCGCGAGCCCTGACCAGGTGTTAAGAGCCAAGGTAAAAACAGGGTTAGTCCGCGATTAACTCTGGTCATCCTTTACCAAGCCGACGGGAACGGCGTGCGGGTCGGCGCGATTCTTGCGATATCGATTTCAGACATGCGGGCGAGCTGGTTCGCACCGATAATTTCCTCGCTTTGAGGCAAAAACAATGGTCACCAAGCGCAACTTCCTCCGCGCGGCCGCCTGTGCCCTCGCAGGCCTCGCCGCTCCCCGCGCCTTTGCCGTGGGAAATCCCTCCTATCCCTCGCGCAGCGTGAAATGGGTGGTTCCTTACGCACCTGGCGGCGCGACCGACGTGCTGTCGCGGTTGCTTTGCCAGCGCTTGTCCGAGCGGCTCGGCCAGACCTTCGTGGTCGAGAACAAGCCCGGCGCCGGCAGCAATATCGGCACGCAGGCGGTGATTGCTTCGGAACCGGACGGCTACACGCTGCTGCTGACCTCGACCGCGAACGCGATCAACGCGTCCTTCGATCCGGCGCTGCCCTATGATTTCGCCAAGTCCATCGCACCGGTTGCCGGCGTGGCGCGCATTCCGCTCGTGCTTGTCGTCAACAACGATCTGCCGGTGCGGACCGTTTCGGACTTCATCCTCTATGCCGGGGCAAATCCCGGCATGCTCTCGATCGCCTCCTCCGGCATCGGAACCTCGCTGCATCTGTCCGGCGAGCTGTTCAAGGCGCGTGCCCGCGTGCAGTTCACCCACGTTCCCTATCGCGGCTCGGCGCCCGGCCTGACCGACGTGATGACCGGCCAGGTGCACGGCATGTTCGACAACGTCACCTCGTCCTTCGAGCTGGTGCGCGCCGGCAAGCTGCGCGCACTCGGCGTCACGACACGTGAACGCTCCGACATCCTGCCCGACGTGCCGTCGATCGCGGATACGCTGCCGGATTACGAGACATCGTCCTTCTACGGCGTCGGCGCGCCGCAGGATACGCCACGCGAGATCATCGATCTGTTGAACCGCGAGATCGACGCGGCGCTGTCCGACAGCGAGATCAAGCGCCGCATCGCCCAGCTCGGCGCGATGGTGCTGCACGGCAATGCGGGCGAGTTCGGCAGCATGCTGACCGAAGAGACCGCGCGCTGGCGTGAGGTGGTGCAGTTGTCGGGAGTGAAGAAGGAGTAGCCGCGAGCCCGGCCCGCTCGGCAGCGGCTTGCGTCCGCGGCATCCACACCCGCAATCCCTAGCGGCTTGCCCTCGCCTCTCCCGCGCACGCATTGTCTCGCGCCATGGGCAACAAATCTCGCGAGCGAATCTACGGCGCGTCCGTTCGCGCGGCGGCGGAGCGGGCGGCAGCGGCGCGGAAAGAGGCCGACCGCCTCGCCTGCGAGGCCTGGAACAAGCGGATGCTGTCCTTTCAGGGGCCGGCCCAGCCGTCGCCGACGCTGGGCGATGCGCTGAACGCCGGCTATTGCTATCTCGAGGTGAAGTGCCTCGGCTGCGAGACGCACCAGACCGTGGCGCTCGACGTCATCAGGCGCCGGAAATCGACGCCGATCCACGAGCTGGAACGCTACATGCGCTGCCGACAATGCTCGGAGCTGTCAGGGTTTCCCTACAAGCGTAGTCATCTCGTGGCGCTGCGCACCACGAAGATCTCCGTGCGTGATCCTCGCTCGGAATGGTGGCCGGGCGAGCGGTGAACGCTGCACCGCACACATTGCGGCGCTCGGACGCGCTGACGATGGCGCTAGTAAGCCGGTTTATAACGCCGGCGCGGCTGCGGCTGGTCGGAGACGTAGTAGGGATTGACGTCGCAGGATGCGGAAAGGCCGGAGGCCGAGGCGCGGCACTGCTCCAGTGACGCGTACGAGCAATCGAACCAGTCGCTGCCGCCACCGCGGGGCCCTCCCGTGTAGACGTGCATGCATACCGGATAGCGCGGGTCGTAGCGCTGGGCGCTGGCAGGCGTTGCTGCCTGGAGCGTGGCGATGGCGATGATGGTCAGGAGCGGTATGCGCATCGGAAATTCCTCGAATCGGCAGCGACGGCGGGCGTCGCACAGGTCCGATATGGCATAGCGCGGCGGCGGAGGCGACTGCTCCGCAACATATACCTCTCCCGCTTGTGACGCACGATCGAAAGAGCAGACAGGCTGACCTCTCTTGACCTGCAGAAAGCGCATATCTGCGGGTCGTTCCTGTTCGACAAAGGTCGCAATCATCCCCCGCAGGATTCCGTTCGCAAGCCGGCGCGAAGGGACTAATCTTGCCGTTACAACGCCGGCCCCGAACCGCCGATGGCTCAGGGCATTCAACATATGGGCTAAAGGAAACGCACATTCGCGCACGGGCTCTCGGGCGCGACTCCGCATTCGCGAGGAGAAGATGCGCTGGCCAGTCGATGGTTTCAGGGCATGCAAGAGAGCTTCTCGTCTCCATTCATCCGCTACCCGATCGGCACCTCGCTGCTGATGGCGGGTATCCTTTTCGTCGGCCTCGTGGCCTATCCACTGCTGCCGGTTGCACCGCTGCCGCAGGTCGACTTTCCAACCATCCAGCTTTCCGCATCACTCCCCGGCGGCAGCCCGGAGACGATGGCCTCCTCGGTGGCGCAGCCGCTCGAGCGCCAGCTCGCGCAGATCCCCGGCATCGCGCAGATGACATCGACGAGCTCGCTCGGTTCGGCCTCGATCACCATCCAGTTCGATCTGAACCGTCAGATCGACGCCGCCGCCAACGACGTTCAGGCCGCCATCAACGCGGCGAGCGGCCAACTGCCCAAGAACCTGCCCTCGCCTCCCACCTATCGCAAGGTCAACCCGGCGGATTCGCCAATCATGATCCTGTCGGCGACGTCGGACACGCTGCCGCTGACCACCGTCAGCGACCGCACCGACGCCCAGCTTGCCCAGCAGATCAGCCAGATCTCCGGGGTCGCGCAGGTCTTCGTCGGCGGACAGCAGAAGCCGTCGGTGCGCGTCCAGGTCGATCCGGCAAAGCTCGTCGCCAAGGGCCTGTCGCTTGAGGACGTGCGCAGCCAGATCGCGATCACCACCACCGACAGTCCGAAGGGAAACATCGACGGCACGCGGCGCGCCTACACCATCTACGCCAACGACCAGCTGCTCGAAGCCTCGGCCTGGCAGGATGTGATCATTGCCTATCGCAATGGCGCTCCCTTGCGGATCCGCGACATCGGCGAGGCGGTAGCCGGACCTGAGGACATGAAGACCGCGGCGTGGGCCGACGGCAAACGGGGCGTATTCCTCGTCATCTTCAAGCAACCCGGCGCCAACGTCATCGACACCGTCGAACGCATCAAGGCACAACTGCCGCGGCTGGTGGCGGCGATCCCGCCGGCAATCGCCATCAAGATCATCAGCGATCGCACCATTACAATCCGCGACGCGGTCGAGGACGTGCAGATCACGCTCCTGATCACCATTGGGCTGGTGGTGATGGTGATCTTTCTCTTCCTGCGCAGCTTCTGGGCCACAATCATTCCGACCGTGACCGTTCCGCTGGCACTGCTGGGTGCCTGCTCGCTGATGTGGGTGTTCGGCTACTCACTGGACAACCTCTCCCTGATGGCGCTGACGATCGCGGTCGGGTTCGTGGTCGATGATGCGATCGTGATGCTCGAGAACATTACCCGCTACGTCGAGCACGGCGAGCGACCGCTGGCTGCTGCCTACAAGGGTGCGGCGGAGATCGGCTTCACCATCGTCTCGATCAGCATCTCGCTGATCGCCGTGCTGATCCCCCTGCTGCTCATGGGCGGCATCATCGGCCGGCTGTTCCGCGAGTTCGCGGTGACGCTCGCGATGGCGATCTTCGTCTCGCTGGTGGTGTCGCTCACGCTCACCCCGATGATGGCCTCGCGCTTCCTGCGCGCCGACCAGGAGGCGCGGCATGGACGGGTCTACCAGTGGAGCGAGCGGATGTTCGAGCGCCTGCTCGGCGCCTATGAGCGCGGGCTCGACGTCGCGCTGCGGCACAGCTTCATCACGCTCTGCATCTTCTTCGCGACGATTGCCCTGTCGGTCTACCTCTTCATCCTGATCCCGAAGGGATTCTTCCCGCAGCAGGACAACGGCTTCCTGACCGCAGTCTCCGAGATGCCGCAGGACATCTCGTTTGCGGAGATGAAACGGCGCCAGGAGGAGCTCAACGCGATCGTGCAGGCCGATCCAGCCGTCGATTCGATCGCGATGTTCATCGGCGGCGGCGGCACCGCACTGAATTCCGGGCGCATGTACATCACGTTGAAGCCGCGGGAGGAGCGTGACGTCAGCGCGCAGCAGATCATCGCGCGACTGCGGCCAAAGCTCGCCAAGATCGAGGGCGCCCGCCTCTATATGCAGGCCTCGCAGGACGTGCGTCTCGGCGGCCGCGCGACGCGCACCCAGTTCGAGTTCACGCTCCAGGACGCCAATCTTACGGAGCTGAACGCATGGGCGCCAAAGATCCTGGAAGCGATGAAGACGCTGCCGCAGCTTCGCGACGTCGCCACCGACCAGCAGACCGAAGGCACGACGCTTCAGCTCACCATCAACCGCGATACCGCAGCGCGCTACGGCATCCAGCCGCAGCTGATCGACGATACGCTCTATGACGCATTCGGCCAGCGCCAGGTCACACAGTATTTCACCCAGACCAACAGCTATCACGTGATCCTCGAGATCACCCCGGAGCTGCAGGGCAAATTGGATACGCTCGACAAGATCTACATCAGGTCGCCGCTGACGGGCGAGCAGGTGCCGCTTTCGGTATTCTGTAGCTGGACCAATGTGCCGGTGCGGCCGCTCGCGATCGCCCATCAGGGGCAGTTTCCGGCGGTGACGATCAGCTTCAACCTCGCCGAGGACGTGGCGCTCGGGCAGGCGACCGACGCGGTCTCGCAAGCCGTCAGCGAAATGCGCGCACCGCCGACACTGGCAACGAGCTTCCAGGGCACCGCGCAGGCGTTCCAGCAATCGCTCGGCACCGTGCCGCTGCTGATCCTGGCCGCGCTCGTCGTGGTCTACCTGATCCTGGGCGTGCTCTATGAGAGCTACATCCATCCCCTGACCATTCTCTCCACGCTGCCCTCGGCTGGCGTCGGCGCGATCGCCATCCTGATGATCTTCGGCTTCGACTTCAGCCTGATTGCCTTGATCGGAATCATCCTCCTGATCGGCATCGTCAAGAAGAACGGCATCATGATGGTGGATTTCGCGATCGCCGCCGAACGCGAGCAGCATTTGACGCCGGAACAGTCAATCCGCCAGGCGGCGCTGCTGCGCTTCCGCCCGATCATGATGACCACGATGGCGGCGCTGCTCGGCGGCGTGCCCTTGATGCTCGGCACCGGCACCGGCGCGGAGATCCGCCAGCCACTCGGCTATGCCATGGTCGGCGGCCTCCTGGTCAGCCAGGCTCTTACGCTGTTCACGACGCCAGTGGTCTATCTCTATCTCGACCGCTTCTCCAATCTGCTCTCACGCTGGATGGCGAAGAAGCCGAAGGCGCAGGCAGAGGCCGCGCACGACGAGCAGAAGGATGCGGCGGAGTGAGCTGTGCCACAGACTCCGTCATTGCGAGCGTAGCGAAGCAATCCAGACTGTCTCCGCGGAGTAAATCTGGATTGCTTCGTCGCTTCGCTCCTCGCAATGACGAACCTTGTGGAGCAGCGCGCTTCGTCTAGCTGCCCAGCCCCTTGAGCACCAGACGGTTCAGCCTTGCAGCGAAGGCGGACGGGTCTTCCGGCAATTCGCCATCGAGGATCTGGGCCTGCTCCAGCAGCAGCAGGCAGAGATCATCGATCACCGTCGAGCCCGCCGGCGCCCTGGTGATCGCGGTGACCAGCGGATGGCGCAGATTGACCTCGAGGATCGGCCTGGAGCGCTCGCCCCGGTTCTGCTGCGCCAGAAGGCGCTCGAGCTCGCGGCTCGGACCTTGGCTGTCGGCGACGAGGCAGGATGCGGAGCTGGTGAGACGCGTCGAGGCCTTCACGTCGCTGACGCGCTCGTTGAGGGAACCCTTGATCAGCGCGATGGTGGCGGCTTCATCGGCCGCCGGCTCATCCTTCGTCTCCTCGTCGACGCGCGGGATCAGGTCGAGGTTGAGATCGCCCTGGCCCAGCGACTTCAGCGGCTTGCCGTCGAACGACATCGGCATCGAGGTCCAGAAGGCATCGACGGGATCGGTGAGCAGCAGCACCTCGATGCCGCGCGCAGCCGCGGCCTCCAGACGCGGACTGGACCTCAGCCGCTCGATGCTGTCGCCGACGAGATAATAGATCTCGGTCTGGTTCGGCTTGAAGTCGGCGACGACGTCCTTCAGAGAGCGCTTCTCGCCCGCGGTCGTCGTGAAACGCGACAGCGCCAGCAGCTTCTCGCGGCGTTCGAAGTCCTCGTAGATACCCTCCTTCAGCACCGCGCCAAAAGCGTCCCAGATCTTCGCAAAATTCTCTGCGTCCTTTTCGGCGAGGCTTTCGAGCTCCGAGACGACGCGGGTGGCGACCGCTTTGCGGATCTGCGCGAGCTGGGGGTTGTTTTGCAGCATCTCGCGGGAAATGTTGAGCGGCAGGTCCTCGCTGTCGACGACGCCGCGGATGAAGCGCAGATAGCCCGGCAACAGATCCGCATCCTCGGTGATGAAGACACGCCGGACATAGAGCTTGACCCTCCCCTTGCGCGACGGCTCGAACAGATCGAACGGCTTGGTCGACGGCGCGAACAGCAGCACGGCGTAGGAATAGCGTCCCTCGGCACGATAATGCAGCGTCATCGCGGGATCGTCGAAGGCAGTGGCGATCTGCTGATAGGCCTTCTTGTAGTCGTCAGCAGAAAGCTCCGATTTCGACCGCTGCCACAGTGCGCTCGCCGAATTGATCTGGCGCGGTTCGCCTTCTGCCGGCACGAGCTCGATGGGAAAGAGGATATTGTCGGAATAGGCAGAGACGACGCGCTGGATCTCGTAGTCTTCCAGATACTTCTTCGCATCCTCCTTCAGGTGCAGCACGATCTCGGTGCCACGGCTCACGCGTGCTGCATCTTCGTCGCTCGCACGCGCGATCTCGAAACCGGAGCCGCCCGACGAGGTCCAGGTCCAGACGTCGCTCTCGCCGGCCCTGCGGCTGATGACGAGAATCCTGTCCGCAACCATGAAAGCAGAATAGAAGCCGACGCCGAACTGGCCGATCAGGCCGAGCCCGTCCTTGGCCTCCTTCAGCTTCGCCACGAAAGCCTTGGTGCCCGAGCGGGCGATGGTGCCGAGATGATCGATCAACTCCTGCCGCTCCATGCCGATGCCGTTGTCGGCGATGGTGAGCGTGCCGGCCTGCTTGTTGGGGATGATGCGGATCTTTGGTGCGTCGCCCTCGCCGAGTAACGCCGGGGTCGCGATCGCCTCGTAGCGGAGCTTGTCGCAGGCATCCGACGCGTTCGAAATCAGCTCGCGCAGGAAGATGTCGGTCTCGGAGTAGACGGAGTGCACCATCAGGTGCAGGAGTTCGGACACCTCGGCCTGGAAGGGCTGCGAGTGCACAGCCGTATCTGACGTCGTCATGCGTTTACCCGATCGAAACTGGATGAGGAAACCCGGGATATAGCGCACGGGCGCGGCAGATCAAGAGGTTGTGATGGGCCATTTCTTCCTTCTCCCCCTGTGGGAGAAGGTGGCGCGAAGCGCCGGATGAGGGGTGTCTGTCCGCGCACTACTACAATGAGATGAGCTCGCGGAGAGAACCCCTCACCCGGCTTCGCTGGCGAAGCCACCCTCTCCCGCAAGGGGAGAGTTTGATGCCCGTTCACGGAATCGCTACTCGGATCGTGCGATGGTTATCGTTAAAAGCGGCGCCCCTGATTCCCATTTTTTTGCAATGAAACCGTCCATCAAGGCGACCCTCGCCGCACACAGCCACGATGCCAGGCTTTATCTTACGCTCGGGATTGCCAACTGGTCGATCTTCCTCGACCACGTGCCGAATAATGTTGCCAATCTGCTGACCTTGCGCAATTTTGGCTTCAGCGGTGCAGCCGACCTGTTCGTGTTCGTGGTCGGCTATGGCGTCACGATCATCCACGGCAAGATGGCGCTGGAGCGCGGCTTCGTCGTCGCGGCAACCCGCATCTTCGGTCGCGTCTGGCGTCTCTATGCGGCCTATGTCGTGCTGTTCGTGATCTATATCGACGCCATTGCCTACTTCGCCTCGCAATCGACCGCACCCGAGATCATCCACGAGTACAATATCTCGGGGATGCTCGACCATCCCCTGCGCATCCTGGTGCGTGGGCTGGTGCTCCAGGAAGAGCCGCTCAACCTCGACCTATTGCAATTGATGATCCCGCTGATGGCGTTCTTTCCGCTGGCGCTGTGGGGCCTGCTCCGCGGTCCGCACCTGACGCTGCTCGCATCGATCGCGGTATACTTCGCGGCGAGGTATTTCGGCTGGACGTTCCGGATCTCTCCGGACAGCGAATGGACCTTCAATCCGTTCTGCTGGCAGATGCTGATGGTGCTCGGAGGCTGGTTCGCGGTGACTGGCGCGCCCAGCCGCACGCTGCACGGCATGTCCTGGCTGCGGGCGCTCGCCGGCGCCTATCTCGTGTTCGCAATGGCGGTCACGCTGGCGCGGCATTCGCCAGCGCTTTCCGCCTATCTGCCGGATGCCGTGCTCGGCCTCTTCACGCCCGACAAGGAAAACCTCGCGCCACATCGCGTGCTGCATTTCCTCGCGCTCGCCTTCCTCGCCGCATATCTGGTGCCGGCCGATCATCCGGCACTGCAATGGAAATCGCTGCAACCGGTAATCCGGAGCGGCGAGGAGTGGCTCGCGGTGTTCTGCGTCAGCGTGTTCCTCTCCTTCGCCGCGCATCTCGTCCTGATCACGGGACCTAATCTCGTCGCGATGCAGATCCTGGTCAGCCTCGCAGGGCTGGCTGCAATCGCAGCGGTTGCCTTCTACATCTCCTGGTCCAGGAGGCAGGACCTGCCCGCCGCCCTGCGGCAGCGGGCCTAGCCGACGCGCGTCAGGCGATCGCGGCGAGATAGCGCGCCACCGACGCGTCGAACGCCGCCTTGGCACCGTCTGCGATGTTACGGCCCCACCAGGCGCCATAGATGCGATCAAAGGCGAGCGGCTTGACGGCCTCCGCAATCCGACGCACCGCGGCGGCGTTCAGCGGCATGTAGTTCGGATAGGAATACATGAAGCTGACGAAGCGGCGGTCCATCGTCACCTGCGCGATGTCGCCGGTGAGCAGCGCACCCCTGCCGTCAGCGCCACGCGTCCAGTGCAGCATGGTGGCGCCGGCGAAATGGCCGCCGCTGCGCAACAGCGTGACGTCGTCCGAGAGGCGATGACTGTCGCCGGTCCAGTGCTCGATTGCGCGATGCGGCCGCGTCACCCATTGGCGGTCGTCGGCATGGAGATAAACCGGCACGCCGCCAAAGGCCTCGCTCCAATCGGCAAGCGCGCCATAGTAGTGCGGATGCGAGATCGCGATCGCCTTCAACCCGCCGAGCGATCTGACATGGTCGATCGCCTCGGTGGTCGCCAGCGGAGCGCAGTCCCACATCACGACAGCACCGCCGTCGGGAACGAGCAGCGCGCGCTGGCCGATCGCAAAGCTCGGCTCGAGCGACAGGCCGGTCAGGCCGAGATCGTCCCGCCACACCGCGCGGCAGCGCAGCGCCAGGGCCTCGCGGGACAGAAACGTCTGCCCCTTCCAATTCACGAACTGGCGTTCATCCTCGCAGATCGGACACGATGACGGCGGTCTTTCGCTCGCAGGAAATTGCGCGCCGCAGGTTTCGCAGGTCCAAAGTGGCATGGCGAACTCCAGGAAAGACGTCGGTCAACAACAATCAAGTGACGTGCGGATCGCTCGTCCGCAAGAGCGGCTGGAACCAATGGGACCACCATCCGTTACGTTTTGGTCCACACAAGATCCAGGCAACCCGCCAACACCGGATTCGGTTGAGACCACGCTTGACGTATCGATGACATCGCGGTCCCCATCCTCGCCTCGTCTCTGGCCTCTCTTCGCGCTCAATTTCTTCATGGCCGACATGCAGTCGGGCATCGGGCCGTTTATCGGCGTGTTCCTTCAGGACCGCGGCTGGGCGAGCGGCCTGATCGGCACCGCCATGACCATCGGCAATGTCGCGGGCATGCTGATCACGACGCCGATCGGCGGCTTCATCGACGCCAGCCGCAACAAGCGCCTCTGGGTCGTGATCCCCGGCGTCTGCGTCGTCCTCGCCTCCGCGATCATCCTGATCTCGCAGAACTTCTGGGCGGTGACGTTGTCGCAAGTGGCACAGTCGCTGGCGAGCGCGGCAATCGTGCCGGCCGTGACCGGCATCACGCTCGGCATCGCCAAGCAAAAGGGTTTCAATGCGCTCAACGGCCGCAACCAGGCGTTCAACCATGCGGGCAACATGGTCGGCGCAGCGCTGTCGGGCTGGCTCGGCTACAGATACGGCTATGTGTCCGTGTTCGTGCTTGCCGCGGCATTCGGCGTCATCGCGATCGCCTGCGTGCTGATGATCCCCGCGAAATCGATCGACGACCGCGTCGCGCGCGGTAGCAAAGAGGACGACTCCAAGGCTCCGCCGGACGCGATGACGATGCTGCTCCGGCACAAGCCGCTGCTCGTGCTGGCGCTGTCGCTCGCCATCTTCCATCTCGGCAATGCGGCGATCGTGCCGCTCTATGGTCTTGCGGCGGTCGCCGAAGGCCAGGCCAACGGGCCGAGCTTCGTCGCAACCACGGTGGTGATCGCGCAAGGCGTGATGGTCGCGACATCGCTGATCGCCATGAAGGTCGCGAGCAAGCGCAACTACTGGCCGGTGATCCTGGTCTCCTTCATGTTCCTGCCGATCCGCGGCGCGCTTGCCTTCTTCCTCGCGGGATGGTGGGGCGTGGTACCGGTGCAGGTGCTCGACGGCATCGGCACGGGATTGCAGACGGTTGCCGTGCCCGGCGTGGTCGCGCGTTCCCTCAACGGCACCGGCCGCATCAATCTCGGCCAGGGCGCCGTCATCACCGTGCAAGGCGTCGGCGCAAGCCTCAGCCCCGCGCTCGGCGGCTGGATCGCGGAATGGATCGGCTACGGCCCGACCTTCCTGCTGCTCGGCGGCTTCGGGCTGGCGTCGACGGCGCTATGGCTGGCGTTCGGCGCCGCAATGAAGAAGTATTGAACTTTCACGTCCCGAAATTCTTCTGGATCGCCTTGTCGAGGGTGTCGCCGCCGACGAAGCGCTGGCGCAGCTCGCGCTTGAGCAGCTTGCCGCTCGGATTCTTCGGCAGGCTGTCGACGAAGATGACGCGCTTCGGCACCTTGAAATGCGCCATCTGGCCGGCGCAATGCCTGACGACGGCGTCCTCGTCCAGCGTCTCGCCTGTCTTGACCACGATGATCGCGGTGACCGCCTCGATCCAGCGCGGATCGGGCAGCCCGACCACCGCGACCTCCGACACCGCGGGAATGCGGTAGACCATTTCCTCGACCTCGCGGCTCGCGACGTTCTCTCCGCCGGTCTTGATCATGTCCTTCACGCGGTCGACGACGGTGATGTAGCCCTCGGCGTCGACGGTGGCGAGATCGCCGGAATGAAACCAGCCGCCGGAAAATGCCGCCGCGGTCTTCACGGGGTCGTTGTAGTAGCCGGACAGAAGATGCGGCGAGCGGTGGACGATCTCGCCGACCTCACCGACCCCAACGTCCTCCATCGCGGTGTTGACCACGCGCGTCTCGACATTGATCGTCGGCTTGCCGGCCGAGCCTGCCTTGCGGAGCTGGTCTTCGGGCTGAAGCACGGTGGCAAGCGGCGCGATCTCGGTCTGACCGTAGAAATTCCAGAATTTGACGTTCGGCAGGCGGCGCTGCAGTTCGAGCAGCACCTCCACCGGCATGATCGAGGCGCCGTAATAGCCCTTTTGCAAGGTCGACAGATCGGTCTTGTCGAAATTTGGCGAGCGCAGCATCGCGATCCAGATCGTCGGCGGCGCGAAGAAGGCGGTGATCCGATGAGCCGCGATCAGCGCCAGGATGTTGTCGGCGGTCGGCTTGCCCGTGATCACGCCGGAGGCACCGAGATAGATCTGCGGTCCCAGAAAGACGTCGAGCTGGGCGCAATGGTAGAGCGGCAGCGCGTGCAGCACGTTGTCATGCGCGCTCATGCCGCCATCGATGATGCAGCTGACATACTGCCACATGACCGCGTCGTGGGTCAGCATCGCGCCCTTGGGCAGCGATTCCGTGCCACTGGTGTAGATGATCTGCGCGAGATCGCGGGCATCGACGGAGGCCTCGAAGACCGAACCATCGGAATGCAGGAGATCATCGAACGTGGTGAGCCCCGCGGGCGGCGACGCCGGATCCTCGCCCGGCAGCCAGATCAGCTTCTCGACCGCGCAATCCCTGGCGCTTGCGGTGCGCGCGGGCTCGACGAAATCGGGACCGGTCGCCAGCACCTTCGCACCGGAATTCTTCAGGATGAAATTGATCTCGTCCGGATTGAGCATGAAGTTGATCGGCACCAGCACCGCACCGATCCGCGCCACGGCGAAGCGAAGCGCGGCGAACGCATGCGAATTGCGCGACAACACCGCCAGACGGTCGCCCTTCCTGACGCCGAGACCATCGAGGCCGCGCGCCAGGCGATTGCAGACCGCGTCGAGCTCGGCAAAGGTCCACTTTACGCTGCCGCAGGAGAGAGCCGGCTTGTGCGGTTCACGGCCAGCGGAGCGGCGGAGAAGATCGCCGATCGAATGCTCGCGGGCTTTCGAGATGGTGGTTGCGATGTCGCCGGTCATGTCGGCTTCCCCCGTCGTGCTGTTGTTCGTTGAGGGAAGCTATAATTTCAACGGCGTTTCCGGTCAATTTGCGTGGACCTGCGCGATGAGCATTGCGGGCCGTGCCGACGCCTAAACGCAAGTCGTTCTCGTGCGATTGGGTTGCGCCACGGCAGGCTCAGAGCTTGTGCCCCTTCTGGCGCAGCGCCTCGGTCAGGCGCTGCTTCAATTCGTCGGCCGCCCTGCGGCTGACGTCCTGGGCGATCTGCGCGCTCGCCTGCGCAAGCGCGTCCGATTTCTCGAGCAGCTTCCGCCCCGCCGGCTGGGCGTAGAAGGCTTCGATCTGGCGCAGCTCGTCGACGGTGAAGGTGGCGGCGTAGACCGCTGCGATCTGGTCGATCATCTGGTCGACGAAGGGAGCGTAGATATCCGAGCTCGTCGCCGTCATGGCGTCGAAGTCGCGCTCGATCTCGGGCCTGTCCTGAGCCAGGACGGGGCGCAACTTGAGCAGGAGCTGCGGCAGGAGCGCGCGATATTGCTCCGCCGTCCTCATGGTGGTCACGAGCTTGCGCGCCGCGCTCATCGCCTCGGGCGAGGGCGCCTGCGCGGCGGCGGTGCAGGTGAGAAACAGCAGCGTGCCCGCAATCGTCAACCAGCCTCTCGACATGAACCCCTCCATGAGAATTCGCCAAAATTCGAGCGCCGCGATCGCCTCTCAGCTACCGACACCTGCCGCGACGACAGGGGCTGTCTTGTCGCGATCGGGCACCGGTTCGGGCTCCTCCTCCTCGAGCACGTCCACGAACAGATCTGGAATTTGCTTCGCCCGGTCGAACAACCACGCAACGACGATCATGACCACGATGCCGGCAAAGGAGACAGCGAGCTGCTCCCACGTGCCCTTGGTGTATTGGGTCAGGATCCAGTGTGCGGAGAACGACAGGAACACGCCGAGACAGAAGATCGGCAGCGAATGCTGCCCGCACAGGATGACCGGGCGCAGCCATTTGGTGTGAAGCGCCTTCCAGTGGCGCGGCACGAGCTGCGTGACCCAGATCGCCAGCGCGAGAAAATGCGTGAAACGCAACATGTCGAGGTCGGTCTTGTCGATCGGGTAGATCGCCTTGATCATCCACTTCGGGATCATCGCCTCGAGGGTGTGAACGTGCCAGGTCATCACGATCAGGAACGCAAACGCGATCCAGGCGGCTGCGAGCCCCATCACGGACTTCGACCATACCCATTTCGCGATCTTGTCGACCTCGCCGGAACCGCACCAGGCCGCGAACACGAACATCAGCTGCCAGCAGAACGGATTGAAGTACCAGGTCGTGCCGGGCGGATAGGACGCGACATTCCAGTCGAACCAGCGCGACAGCACGTAGAGCACCACGGATGCCAGCAGTGTGAGGTTCGGACGTCGCACGAGGCACCACACGATGAAGGGCGAGGCGAACACCAGCGTGATGTAGAGCGGGAGCACGTCGAGATTGACCGGCTTGTATTTCAAGAGGATCGCCTGGCCGATCAGCTCATCCGGATGCGCGAGGAAATTGAACACGTTGAACTCGTGCTCATACATCGGGTTGTCGAACCGCCGCGCGGTGCGCGCGATCTGGGCCGTGAACAGCAGAAACAGCATGATGTGGGCGACGTACAGTTCGGCCGTGCGTCTCCAGAGACGCTTGAGTGCCGCAAGGAAGAAGCCGCCGCGCACGATCGGCGCGTAGATCCAGCCGACGAGATAGCCGGAGATGAAGACGAAGAACTCGGCGGCGTCGCTGAATCCGTAATTGCGCAAGGTCAGCCACGACACCACGTCGTGCGGGATGTGATCGAGGAAGATCATCCACAAGCCGATGCCGCGGAACAGATCGAGCCGCAAGTCGCGCTCGATCGGAGACAAGAGTGCTGCCGAATCCCGGTTGATCATGGCTCCGCCCCGTTTTCCAAGGACAGTCTCGCGGCTGCCGCCCAATCAATCTATGCTGAAATTGTCGCGAATACGCCACCTAACCCGGTGGCTAACGCCAAGGGTAGCGGACATCGGCTCCGCGGAAAAGAAGCTTTGTCTGGGGGAAGGCCGATCGGGTCGCCCCACCGGGCTTTTCCGCGCCATCGCAATCTGATCTCCTTCGGCCTCAAGTCCTTTGGGGGGAGCCACGCCATGAACGTCGCGATCATCTGTACCACCTTGCTCGGCCTGCTGCTGTTTGGCCTGGGGCTCTATGTCTCGATCCTGCGCGGCAGGTTCAGGCGGAGCATCGGCCACGACCTCGGCCCCACCGACCCTATTCACCGCGCGGTGCGGGCGCATGCCAACACGGCCGAATATGCGCCGTTCTTCGCGGCGATGTTTCTCTGGTTCGCGACGCGCCCGGCCCCAGGCTGGATCATCGTAACGATCGTGGTGGCGACGATCGCGCGCTTTTCCCTTGCCGCCGGGCTGTTGTGGGGCAAGTCGCTCAACCGGCCCAATCCGGCGCGCTTTGCCGGCGCATTGTTTACCTATCTCTGCGGGCTGGCGCTGGCGGTCGGACTGGTGGTCGCGTGAGAGGCCTCGCAACCATTTTGCGCCGCACGGCGATCTCCGGGACGGTCGCGCTCGCCCTGCTGACGCAGGCGATGGAGGCGCGCGCCGACCCCACCTTCGACACGTGGCGCGCGCAGCTCTGGCAGGAGGCGAAGGCGCGTGGCGTGAAGCAGGCGGTGTTCGACCGCGCGACCGATGTCCAGCTCGACCTTGGCCTGCCGGATCTCGTCATCCCCGGCCGCCCCGTGCAGGAGCAGGCCGAATTCGCACGTCTGCCGGCGGACTATTTGCCCCGGCAGCAGCTCGCGGGGCTTGCGAGGACGGGCGCGCGGCATTTTGAGACCTACCGCAGCCTGCTCGCGCGCATCGAGGCCGACTACGGCGTCCCCGGCAACGCCGTCATTGCAATCTGGGGCCGCGAGACCGATTACGGCGCAGAAGTGCAGCGCCATCCTGTGTTCCAGGCGCTGGTGACGCAGGCCTATCTCGGCCGCCGCAAGGACCTGTTCCGGACCGAGCTGCTGATCGCGCTCGACCTGGTCCAAAATGGCACCATCAGCATGGACGCGAAGGGCTCCTATACGGGCGCGATTGGCCAGACCCAGTTCGAGCCCTCGGACTTCCTCAAGTTCGCGGCCGATGGCGACGGCGACGGCAAGATCGATCTCGAGCGCTCCATTCCCGACGCGCTCGCCTCGGGCGCCAAGCAGCTTCGCGACTATGGCTGGCAGCGTGGCAAGCGATGGGGGTTTGAGGTTCGGCTGCCGCCGACCGTGAGCTGCGTGGAGAGCTCGCCCGACATCAAGCGGCCGCTCGAAGCCTGGCTGAAGCTCGGCGTCACGCCGGTAGGCGGTGCCGGCATCACCACCGGCATGCTGCAGGAGCAGGCGCAGCTGCTCATGCCTGCCGGCGTTTATGGTCCGGCCTTCCTCGTCTTCGCCAACTTCCAGGCGATCCGCAGCTACAACCAGTCCGACGTCTATGCGCTGTTCGTCGGCCATCTCGCCGACCTCATCGCCGGCGGCGCCCCGTTCGAAAAGCCCTGGGCCAAGCTCAGACCGTTGCGCAACAGCGAGGTCGCGGCGATCCAGATGCAGCTCAGCAAGAGCGGCTATTATTCCGATGC
>NZ_JBBIAR010000101.1:0-27951 GCF_054185165.1 Bradyrhizobium sp. UFLA05-109
CAACGACCACCCTTTGGCACATTCGATGCCGGGAGCGGGCGTCGTCCACCACATCATTCGCGATTGAGCCGGGCAGTGCTCGCTACCAATCGATGTCCGCTTCGGTCCCGATAGCGCCCGCATTTGTACAAAAGCAGCAAATGGCGCGAATGGCCATAAGCGGACGTGCACTTGCATTAGGTAGTCAGGTTGAGAGTTGTCGTTGATCTTCCGCTACCCTTCACAATTAGAAGCAAATTTCCTATTTGGGCCTGCTTTCGAAGGGTACTGTGAACGCAACGAAATCATCTTGAATTGCCTCTGGTGGTGGGAGCGCGCCACCAACCTGCAGATCGCGCCAACGCAGCGGACCGTCTGCACCATAGAGGTTGAGAACGATACGTTCTTTCGATCGCTCGACCCGGACCTCCATGAAACTCTGAAAGAACGGGGCGCGGTTGAAGTCGAAGAGCCCGGACAAAGTCTCGACACTGACCGGCCATCCCTTGAGCCACTTGATCCATTGCCAGAACGGCTGCTTCCATAGCGGCGTTTCTCCATCTAGCTTGGCCCGGAGTCGATCGGTTCGAGGATAAAACGCCCAATCGGCAACGGGCGGCCGATCAGGGAAATCGAGTGCGGTGCCGATGCTAAGGTAAGCCCCGCCACCTCCATTTACGAAATGATGCATTACGCGGCTGGGGTCGTCGCCGATCCTCTCTCGGTAGTACTCAAAATCGTGCGTATCGCCGGCCATGGCTATCCCTACCTTATGCTTGGCAAGGAGCCGATAAAGCGCGGCGAGTCTTTCTGCTGATTCAGCAACACTATGGCCTTCTGCTATTCGCGGAAGATCGTGTCCACCGGCGATGCGCGGATGGCCCACAATGGCCATGATAAACTTTCCCTGGCCTCGCTCGAGCGCTCGTTCGAGCCAAGCCCATTGACGCTCGTCCACCGAGCGCAAGATTCCGGTGTCGATGGCCAACAGAGCAAATCCATCGGTCTGCAATTCAAAAAACGGAGCTCGCTGAGCGCCAACCTTCAGGTGATAGAGATCCCTCAAGCGCGCGGCCTCTGCAATCAACCGATCGATCCTGTTCTGGTTTGTAGTGGTCAGCCCGAGGTCGGCATGGACGCGCGCCTCCAGTGCCGCGCGCGCTGCCTTCGGTTCAAGGAAGTTAGCGTTGAATCCCTCAAGGGCATCAAACCAGTCATGATTGCCAGGGATTGCGTAGATCGGTTTACTGAAACCGTGAAACGGCAGATAGAAGTTCGCTTCATAGTCGTGCATGGATCCCGCCGGGTAGATTACGTCGGAAGACACGACCAAGAATTTTACATCATCATTCGATCCAAGCCTGAGATAATTGGATACCAGCGAGTATTGCGAAGGGTCGCCCTCGCCCGGATCCCCGATAACAAGGAAGCTGAAATCCCCGGCACCATCTACCCCGCCCGGTTGGATGCGAAACAATTCGTCGCCACCTCCGTAGCCGGTTTTCACCGCATCAACCATGCTGGCGCGCCAGGGATCGACGCGAACTTCAGTTAGCTTCTGGTAGACGGCGCTCGCCCAGCTTTCTGAGTTGAAGTACCAGCTGAAACCCCACACTGGATTGAACGCCACGAAGAAGGCCGTCAATGGCAATCCGAGATAAAGAACGAGAACGAGGGCCGACAACAGCGACGTTCGTGCTTTACGCAATCGCAACGTAAAGCTGAAGCGTTGCGAGAGCCAATTGGTCAGGAACCATTGGGCGATCGGGTTCAGTGGCCTCGCATTGGAATTTGTCCCCAAGCTGATTGACCAGGCCAGCCGTTCCAATGGTCTCGTGAGTCGCCTCAACAGCAGCCGGAACGGAAGCACCACCACCGCCGCAACTCCCACGGTCATAAGGATGTCGCCTATCGTGGCGACAACCGGGGAGATGATGCCAAGCACGGTGTCTGACGTTGGCATACGACCTGCGTGGATGGCGAAGAAGACGCCGATCAGGGTCAACATCCAGAGCAGGGTGGTCGAGCGCACCGCCGGTGCCGTATTGTCGATTTCTTGCTGGAGACGCGCGAAGGTTTCATCTGCAGGAAGCCCGAGCGCGGCGTCGGGGTGCATCTTCGGATCGCTGGAGGCGGCAGCGACAGACGCCGTCTCGAATGGTGCCATCACCAATCGCCAACCCGTAGCAAGAATGAAGATAGCAACGATGATGCCTATTGCACGTTCAGTCCCAACGACACGGCTTAGGTACCACAGCAAAGCGGCACTCCCGAAGTCGATCAACCCGTTCAAGATGGTCGGCGCCCACCCCAGAGAAGCACCGCGACCAACCGGTAGGATCTTGGCAATACCGTCGAACACCAGGATGGCAATCAGGAGAATTAACAGGCCGTCAAGGACGAGCGCGGAACTGAGTAGCAGCAGATTCCCGGCCACCAACGCCAGCGCACTGGGTATGTACGCGCTCATGTCGGTTCTCCGCGGCGACATGAATGCCGAGTAAGCTTCGATCACACTCAGCGCTATCACGGGAATGCCTAGCAAAACGAGTGACCATTGCCCGACCGCTATCGGTGCAGTCAGAGCGAACAACCCAATGGCTATCAGCGCGATGCCCGCCGCACGCAATATCAAAGGTCGCGAACCCAGCCGCACAGCCATCTCCTCCCGTTACCCATCGATGGACTAGGTCCTGCCGCGTCGAGTACAGCCGATATGTGCACGGTCGCTAGGTCTGCCACGAGTCAAAATCCGAAGAACTCGCCTTGAGTACAATTGGGTTTGCTTCGCTCCCCAAAGGCGGATTATTCACCTCTGTCGAGGTGCAGCCTACGCTGTCGGCGATATTGTTTCGCACGTGGTTGCTGGCGGTGCTGGGGACCGCGATCATTGAAGCAATTAAGAACAGAGCGGCTGCCTGAGTTTCAGCACAGCAACCTGTAGCAGATGACGCCAGAAAACAACACAGCAGAGAGCCAATTCGGTCACCGCATCTGCACAGGCCACCAACGACCTAATGTCCGTTCAAGGTCATTCGCGACTGAGCCGGGCAGTGCTCGCTACCAATCGATGTCCGCTTCGGCCCCGATAGCGACCGCTATTGAGCACGCAGCAAATGACGCGAAGGGCCATCTGCGGACTCATGCAGTGCAGCAAAAAACGCTGCTCAAACGCATCGAGGCGATCTGTACGAATGCCTGCCGGTCCCGCGCATTGGCATGCCCTTCCCATGCCTCGCAGAACGCGCTTGCCGCTGAACCGACGGAATTCGGTGCCGCGCTAATAGTCTAACTATCGTTCTGAACGATCACCGCTGGACTGGTCTGGTGATCTCGCGCAGTGGCTGCACGCCAGTCGATATGCCGTACGAGCCCCAGGATTGTTCGGGTAACAGGGGTTGCTATGCCACGCTCGTCTGCATGGCGGACCACCGTGCCGCATATCGCCTCGATCTCGGTGGGTCTACCTGCAATGACATCTTGAAGCATGGAAGGCTTATGATGGATGTGGTGTGCGAGCGCATCGGCCAACATCTCTTCCACATGCTGCTGCTCAACGGCAAAGCCGCAGGCGATCGCCGTACTACAAACCTCCGAGACAATCTGAAAAGCCAACGCCCGCGTTTCCGTGTGCGCGCCGATTTGACCCACCCCTGATCCGGTGATTGCGCAAAGGCCGTTCAAAGCGGCGTTGAACGCGACCTTCTCCCAGATCGCCGTTTCGGCATGTGGATCGATTGCCGCATTGAGCCCGCTCCGCGCGAAGAGAGCGGGAAGGAGGTCCAGCGTCGACGACGCAGGTTCGCCTGCCGCCGCAAGCCGAGCAACGCCGCGACCGTGAGATTCGACGCTGCCCGGCCCCCTAATATCGGCGGGGTAAGTTGTGATGCCGATCAGCACATTTCGAGGATCGGCGAACTCGGTGAGAACAAGCTTGTTATCGAGCCCGTTTTGCAGGCTCAAGAGCGCCGTGTTTGGGCCGATCGAGCTACGTATGGCGGTTAGTGCCTGCTTCGTGTGCATCGCCTTCGTGAAGACGATGACAAGGTCGTAGATGGCATTCACCTCGGAGGGAAACAGCACCGGGACGTGAATGCGGCGCTCGCCTGCATCTGTCTTGAGGTTGAGGCCGTTCTTGCGAATCGATTCGACATGAGGGACATCGAGGTCGATTAGGGTGACATCTGCTCCGGCCTCGAAGAGACTGCCCCCGAATAAGGATCCCATTGCACCGGCTCCGAGAACGGCGACACCGAATGATTGGTTGCTCTGGTCGGACATCGTTCCTCTTTCCCGGTATTGTCCAGTTCTAGCTGGATTGGCTCGTTTGTGGCGCAGAACAGCACGCTTCACCTGTCCCGCGGTCCGTCGTCCGATCTCATCGGTCCTTAATGGATAATGGTTGCCCAGAGTGCCCGCCGGAGCCTCAGTAAATGACGGCATATCTCTCACACACGGTACATTTACTGTACTGAGCTTGAACGCTACCGAGCGCCTAGGTGATTTCCTCTGGGGCCTAGCTGTTGGCTTCTTCGCCAAACATTGCCTTCGCCCGACTTCTTGCCAGCGATCCGTAACCAGAATGTCGCAGTTGGGTCATTCGCGACTGAGCCGGGCAGTGCTCGCTACCAATCGATGTCCGCTTCGGTCCCAATAGCGCCCGCATTTGTGCAGAAGCTGCAAATGACGCGAGGGGCCAGACTCGGACATCGCGACTCAGCCCACACAAGCTGACATATGGCCGGTTCTGACGTAGGCGACGGAAATTCGCTAGGTGCAAATCGAAGTTGCCACGGCCGTGCCGACATTAACCATATGGGGGATCGCGCATTAAGGACCCCGATGGTTAGTGCGCCCTTAACGTTTTTGCACAAAAGGTAGACCCCAGCGCGGAGATCAATACGCAAGACGAATGACGGCGGACATTCATCCTCTAGGAGGATTGATTGAGGGCGCTTCTCATGATCGCGCTCGCGGCGACCTTGGTCGGCTGCAGCCGTCAACCACGACAGCAGGCGGGTACAGTACCGTGCACTGACGAACGCCAGTTCGCCTGTTTTCCCAGAACGGCGGCTCATCAGCCGATCGAATTCGCGTCATTCAAGTCCGATGCGCCGACAGAAACCAAGCTCAAGAGCGAAAAGCCGCCGCCTCTTCGGGGCCGTGACAGGGCTTCCCGTTTCATCACCAAGAAAACAAAACCTGCAAGCATCAGAGCAAAAACTGAGCCTACGGCAACTCGCATCCCGCTCCCGCCTCCCTCATTGAGGACGCGACTCGAGCCGAAAAGCAAAGCCGCTGCGGATTTGGGCACGATAGGGCAATCCACTGTGGTTCTCTCTCCGAATTCTAAAAGCAGAACCCTACAGGAGCAGGTGGCGGCTGCGACCGAGGTCGCGGAGCGAATGACGGTTGCGGATTCGGCAGCTGCACATGACGATGGCGAACCCGCGGACCTTTTGGTTGCCGTTGTAATGGCTCGTCCGGAGATCAAGTCGGTAACCGATCTTGCGGGTAAAAATGTTGCGATGGATGAAAGGTACTCTGCATCCAGCGTTGATGTTTGGGTCGGGTTTGTTGTGGCAGGAAGGGTCTCAATCAAAGTGAGTGCAGGACACACCGCGGCGATCGATCGGCTTAGCAATGGCGAGGTGACGGCTGCTGTGCTGGCCCTCGTGTCTGCGGACGCAGCGGACGGGTTTCCTGAAATCGCTGGCTTCAAGATTTATCGCGTCCCGCTTTGGCCATATACTTTGAAGGCTCGGCCCTAACCGATGAGCGAAACGATCTTCAAAATCTGAGCCTCCGTTGCGATAACGCCCAAAATCCCAAAATCCGAGCTAGGGGCTTGTGACAGTTTTCATCGCACGAACTGGCGACTCGCCATGAGGCATCAGGAGGTGAGGAGCCGCCGCTCTATTGCGTCGTCTGTCCAAGATCTCCGGATAGTTGCACGCTGAATCGCTCAATCCGAAGAGAAAGGAACGGCATTTGGGCCGGCGCAAACCGAAGAGGGATCAATGACCCTCTTCGTCGGCATCAACACCAAGCGGCGGCGGCACTATTGCGCGCTCGTGGATTGACTCAACAACACTCAATGTTGATTGCCGGTGTTAGGTCGGCCTTAGACCTCAGACATGGAGGTATGTGATATAGTGCGAACTCGCTCGGTTGACGCGACACAAACCGAGGAGGCCCTGAAATGAAGATGATTCTAGTGGCGATCTTGTTGGTGGGCGCGCCGATTGGCTTTGCATATGCCCAAGGCATGGGAGGAGGCTCCGACAGCATCGATCCGGGAGCCGGGGCCGGTGGCCCACCTAGGGTCAAAATTATCACGCAACAGAGGCTTTCGATCCAGCAGAGCCCTCCAAGTCCTGTTCCGAATAGCTGGTGGAGTAACGACGCCGCGCGGCGTCAGGCGCCTCAGAGTTGGTGGAATAGTAACGGTTACCAGCCGCCTAGGAGCGCGTGGGACGACCGGTAAGCCACTGGCGGCAGCGTGAGGGGCGGAGAGCGGCACGCACGTGCGCCTACTGAGATCGGCTGATTAGGGCGTTTAGTAACAAATCGGAGACTCATGGCGCATGCTCGCCATCAGTTGGTCGATTAGGCCGGTTGCGCAGCGCTTCCAAGGCAAGGCGAGCGTGGTGCGCTGCCTTGAGATCACCGGTCTTTTCGATGTCCTCTAGTGCCCACACTAAGTACTGCATAGCGGAGACAGCGTAAGGATTCGGGCGAGTAGTCATTGCGGCATCCTGCCATATTCGCCGAAGCATGCGTGAAATGCGTGAGTGATAGTCACTTAAGCCCAATCAGCCCGGGTACTAACGCTTTCCTCTGGCGAGACTGCGCTCGACTTTCTTTCGGCTAACACCAACCTTTCTGACGGCCTTCTTCACTGCTGTACCGGATCTGCCGGTCTTCTTGGCCTCATAACGAACCTCGTAGCCTCGGCCGCCGGCACCCTCGCGCGATCTTGCTTGCGGCCCCGACTTGTTTGTTTCCTCGCCTTTGCCATGATGGCTCTCCTTTCGACCTAGCCCAACGCCTGGGCGAAATCAGCGGTTCCGCGTCACGGAGTTGCGTATGCGTACCTCGCCCTCGATCATTCCGGCCGATCGGCTCGATCGGGACATGTACCTGGTGCTGGAGGATTTCAGCAGCGGCCCGGCCTGGCGCGAGACCGACGAGGACAAAACTGATTACCGGACCCTGATCAGCGACTTCCTCACTGGTCAGTACGACCATCCCCTACGCGTGGTGGCTTTCAATCCGCTGGAGGGCTGGTCGCGCGATGCCTCCGAGGACGTGGCGCAAGAACTGGAACAGAGGGTCGTTGAAGGCCACGCGGTTACGGAGCCCGTGCGGGAGTTCATCGAGCGCTTCACTGGCCGGCCAATTGGCGTGCAACTGTTGTTGCCGCTGCAAGAGTTCTGAGACTCGCTTTTGGGCTGGCGATGCATAGATGCTCGCCATGAAGCACATTGAGTTCTACGTACTCGTGACCAAGACGGTGGTCCCGGCCGGACCTGACTGGCTCCACGAGATCAAATGCGACGGCTATCGCGTGCGCTTAGAGCGTGATGGCGACCGGGTGCGACTGCTTTCGAAGGGCGGCGATGACTGGGCCAATCGGTATCCATGGATCGTCGAGACGGCGAGGAATATCCGGCAGTCTCGGTTTATCCTGGACGGCGAAGCCGTCGTGCTGGGTGTAGACGGGATCTCGGACTTCAACGCCCTGCATTCTCGCAAGGTTGACCATGAGGTTCAACTCTACGCCTTCGACATCCTGGCGCTAGGCGGCGACGATATTCGGCGGCTGCCCCTGTCTATACGGAAGCAAAACTTGGCGCGCAGCTCCTGCGCGGGCGGCCGGAGGGCATCTTCGTGGCGCCGTTCGAGCACGGTGAGATCGGGCCGGAACTGTTCAAGGCTGCCTACCGCATGGGGCTCGAGGGTTTGGTCTCTAAGCACCGCGAGCGCGCCTACAAGGTCGGCCGGTGCGATCACTGGATCAAGGTGAAGAGCCGGAGCCACCCTTCTATAGCGTGCGAAAGGAGGCCTTCGCGTGAATCGCATCCGCATCATTCGTCACGAGGCAGTGGCCGATTGCGGAGGTTTTGAAGTGCGCTTTCCGGATGGACGCTCATCTCGATTTTTCTATTGGGGCGACAACGCCGCACGCGCCCCGAAAATGGTCGGTAGCCGCACCCGAGGCACACGCTAAAGCCCTCGCGCGAACCGAGCAGGATAGGCTGGACGGGCTGAAGGCGAAACGCTAGTTCAACCCCTAGGCGGCAAATCCGAGTTAGACCGATTGCCCAATCGCCGCGCGGGGCGGCCCTAGGGCATGTTGGCCAAGATCAGCCACGGTTGGCCGAGCAAGTTGGTCTCAGCTCCCCCTGAGCCCCCACGGCGACGTAAACGGCTGCGGCCTTTCACTAGGCCCGAGCGTCGAGGCCTCGCCACGGCCTGAGGGTAAGAGGAGCCTCATTTGCTAAGTCGCATTCGCAATGTGGTCTTTAAGATGCAGAAGCACGCCCCATCGCGGCGCTTCGGCGACAGCGTGCGACGAATAGTGCGCTTGGTGCGGTTGATGACGGTTGTGCAGCAAAGAACGCCAAAGAAGGGCAAATAAGCAAAGCGCTGGACATGCTCTCCGAATTGCAGATGCCTCACTGGCTGATCATCGCGGGCAGCGTCTTAGGTCTTATCGTCAGGAGCGTTCGAGCTCCCGAAAACGAAGAGAATGAAACGGACGCTGATTAGGGCACCGGCGCTGTCTCGTACCTGCTTACTTTTCCCGATATAGTGGATCGGTGGATGGGCACCTGGACGGCACCGGCGTTTCTCCAGCCTCAAGCGCCGGTGCCGCTCCTCACTGAAACTCAGATCCACTGACCTCGTGTCGCGGCCACCACGTCTGCTTTGCGCGAATGATTGCGATCGTTAGGAAGGGTGGCTGGCGGCGCGACTGCAATTCCAGGAACGTCTCTCGCAGCCGGGCGGGTTGGTCAGATGCTCGACCTGCGTACCTGCACGGTTAGGGGTTGGTCGACCGTCGAGAGATGGCCCGGCCCCGCGAGTTTTTCTTAGAAACGAGTCCGATCTGTCGTGCAAGGATCATCGCTGATCTAAGTTCCAGATTTAACCCGCGGTCGCGAAATCAAGCTTAACCTGAGGACCTCGTTGCTGTTGCGCGGCAGAACGCTGAACCGGACATTTGCCCTCGTTCGGGTTCACCCCAAGGCGAGAAAGCAAAAAAACTAGGCCGGTCGAGGTTGCCCGGCTGGGCCGAAACCTGCGTTCGAACGCGGCCCATTGCCACTTGTTCCTAGTCGCAATGACAGGCAAGAGGTACCCTCCTTAGAGGCGCGGCAAAGATACCTCTTCACACTCGCGTGAAAACTCGGAAGCTGAGTGCCGCGCAATCCTCTGCCGTGGGGAGAACCGATGCCGTTCGCACCCATTGAAGCGTGGCACTACCACAAGGTGGATCTCGATCCGTCGCCGATTGAGCCATCCTGGATCATCGAAGGTAATCCGGAAGCTCGATCGCGCTTACTGTCGACGAGCGCATGCAACACGGCCAAGACCATGATCTGGTCGTGCACCGAAGGCAAATTCAACTGGTACTACGATCTCGACGAGACCATCGTGATCCTCGAAGGATCGATCGTGCTTGAGAGCGAGGGCGTGCCGCCGAAGCATTATGGCGTTGATGACGTCTTATTTTTTCGCAGCGGTGCGCACGCCAGATGGCACGTCGAGGACTATGTGAAAACGCTCGCCTTCCTTCGCCTGAACTATCCGTTCCCGTTTGGCATCGCCATCCGAATCGTCGACAAGATCAAGTCGCTGATCGCGCGGAACCCGCCCCGCGGCTTGCCGGCGCAGTAAGACCGCACTTCCGTATTGCTCCCCGACCAAAGCTCCAGCCGAGCAGCGCCTGACATATTTTTCACATTCTAACCTACCGCGTAGCGCTAGAGTCGTGGCGCGGGTCCGAGCTCCGCTCATGTCCTAAGAGGTGCAATATGCTGGCAACATATCGAACTCTTCGGTGGCTGGGCTTTTCACGCTGGGGGGCCACGCGAAAACTTCTGAAAATCTACTGTGTGACTTTCCAAGCGCGAGTGTTCTAGGACAATACAGCGGCGACGGGGCCGCCGGGGTGACGCTTCTCTGATCTCCCGAAGATTCCATCTGGGAGGACGATGCACTTAGGACATCATCCAATTGCCAACCGCCATTGTTGTTTTTGCAAGAGCATAGAGCCAAGCGGCCTCGGCTAGAGCCAAGGCAGTCAAATATACTATCTCGGCGATCATCTTGCCCCCGAACTAGGAAGGCCCCACCAATCTCCTTCGGGCAAGTATCAGCACCGGACCATCAGGGGCGGCATCGGACACAATCTGCCGCAGGAAGCGCCGCAGGCCTTCGCCAGGGCCATCGTCGAGGTTGCCGAGATTTGATCGGCGCAAGAGAGGACCTGCGGAACGGTCACATCCACCCCCGCGCGGTGCATCGTACCGCGCAACACAAGCCTCTGCGGAATGCCACCGACGCCGCACAACGCGGTGCTGGGACCGGCAGCGGCGACATGCAATCGGCGCCCCTAGCGCGATAAGCTTGGGCCGACTGAAGTCGGCTTAGGGTCATTCTCGACCGAGCCCGTCGATCATGCCCGGCATCATGGCGACGCACGTGACGTCATTTCCTCGCAGCAGCTTGTTGAGAGGTGGCGAGGTGCTCTCGATTCATGTTCATGAAGCAGGGGTTGTTACTTCGAGAACGGCATTTCCACAGCGCCATGACAGTAGCCGGAAGAACGTTTCCCCTCTAAAATCATCGGGCAATAGCGTTTCACCTTCGTGCCTTGCTAGAACTGACACCAGACAACTCATCGTAACGGCAACGCCCGGTCTGCGGTGTTCAATTGAGATGTGAGATCGTGCCACGGTGGCACTCGCTAGACTGTTTGCTTACTAAGCCGGTGGCGCAAAGGCTATGTCCGCTTCGGTCACAAAGCGACGGGGTTTCCGCACGGCAGCAAAGTGATACTAAGGGCCAACAGGCGACATTTGAAATGAAAGAGGCCGCCAACTGAGACGGCCTTGCCGCAGTCTCGGCTTGCGGCCATTTATGGAATTTGAGCCTGACTTGCGGAAATACTTGAGCGCAAACTTGCCATCTCGGTTTTGTAGAGGGCCACCGCAGCCAAGACAAACCAGTGGATCGTCATGTGTGGGGAGCGCCTCGACGCGGACAACCAGATACTCCGCATCGCAAGTGGGACAGCGGAATTTGGTCACCTCCGACATGGCGCGACTATATATCCCCGGCGACCAAAGGAACCAGCACCATTCTTGATTATTCTTTATGCAGTTTCGGCCAGAGGATAGAAGCGCGCCAGGGCACAGCGAACCTCATGCGCGCCGCGACCGAGAGCCCTCAGCGACAAATTACATCACCACCCGATAAGCCTTCTCCCGCCTCTTCCGCTCTTCGGTTTTCTTCTCGCGGTTCAACGCACGCATGAATCCAATGCGTGCAAACATCGTCGGGCCGCCCTTCTCGGCAACGAGCATCAGCGCTTCAATCGCTGCCAGCCATTCTAGCGAGTCATGTTCACGCTTCGGCAACTGCGTGATGAATGTTGCTGCGTCATGCAATCTGAGAAGCTTCCTCGTCGGGTAGCGGAATTGGATCATCAAATGGCCGTTGCCATCCGCGCTTGTTCATTGCCCTACATCATGCTTCCGGGCATGAAGCACCGAACAAAGGGATGGCCATCTTCGTGGTATGGCCAAACGACTGTTTGCCCGAAACGATTGGGCGCCGTGACAAGAGCCGCGTTGGGCACGTCAACCCACTCATCATCCATAAAGACTTGATAGTGGCCGTCCCGAGTTCGCCAGTCAGTGTCTCGCAAGGTGTTACCGTCGCTGAGTGCGCAGCAAGGTTTGCCCTCTTCGGATTTCAACTGCTGAAACCACCTGTGCATTTCAGGATCGGCTTGCGCATACTTTCCGTCTGGATCGCGAGCTAACGCCGAATTTGATGCCAACATCACTAGCGACAAAATGACCGTCAGGGATTTGGTTCTCAAAAATGACTCCCATCAAAATTGAATTGGCCAAAACACTGAAAAAAGACCCGCCTCCGAGTTTGGGAAGACGGAGGGAAATGAAGCATTGCCCCACGGATTGAAATACGTCCGGAGGCGGGGGCACGAGGGCTCAAATATTCAGACGGGCAACAGTTCGTAAGCCTACCGTCCGCCTTAAGAGCAAAGATAACACAATACATGCTTCTCAGCTAGACCGTCGGGAAAAAGTGGTAACCCCTGCCGTTGCCAGTCTCTCACGGCTCGTTGTTCATGTCTCGCAACTTCAAATCTAGTTCACTGATTTGCTCAACCATCCGCTCTACAATCTCTTCGTAGTCGGACGGCGCTAGCGAATCCACGCCGCGTGCCAGTAGCTCCGCTTGTAGGATTTTCGCCATAACGGCTTTGACGTTCATTCGAAAAGACTCACGATATAAGAAAGTTTGAGCATACACCGCCTCGCGTCCTGTAGAACTATTGGACCGGAGTCACCGTGGTTACCTGTACCTGGACAGGCTCCAAGTGTGGCTCGCCGGCCGCGGGCCAGCGAAACTTCCGATCCACGCGCGGCCGAGGAAACGGCGAATCTAAGTCATGAGTCCGTTTGATGGGATTGCGGCGGGTAAGAACACGGCATTGAAGAAGAAACGACATGCCATTGAGCAAATTACTCGTCTCGCCATCGGGAGCACACCAACCGCGCAAGGCCTCATGAACCGCATACGCCAGGGCGCGGACATTCAGCGAGTTGATGCGCGCAAGTACCGGGTCCGGATTGGGGACTACACCAGAGACCTCTGGCGTGCAGTCTTCGGAGCTATTGTTGCCGAGCCTTCGGGATGGTGAAATGAAAGGCAGCGCCTTGCGGAAGATTTGCCTCCGCCCAAATTCTTCCTCCATGGCTCTCTACGATTGAACGACAGATCGATAATCCCATTCCCATGCCGCCCGGCTTGGTTGTGAAGAATGGGTCGAAGAGCCGGTCGAGTTGCTCGGGGTTTATGCCCTTCCCCGTATCTCGCACGGATACAAGTACGCCGTCCGAGCCCTTCATAGTCGAACTGATCAAGAGCTCGCGGCGCGCTTGGCCGACCTCTTCCAGGGCATGTACGGCATTGACAATCAAATTGAGCACCACTTGTTGCATCTGGGTCCGATCGGCTTCAACGAACGGCAAGCCGTTCGCCAACTGCGTACGGATAGAGATGTGACTCCGTGCGGCTTCGCCACGCGTGAGCTCAACGACTTCAGAGACAATTCGGTTGAATTTTATGCGCTCCGCCCGCAGCGGTGCCTTTGTTACGAGATTGCGTGTACGATCGACAACGTTACCTACCCGACGGCCATCTTCGGTGATCCTTTCCAATAGCCGTTGAACTTCCGTTAGATTTGGCGGCTGATGGGCAAGCCACCGCAGCGACGCTTCAGCGCTGCCGATTATTGCCGTGACGGGCTGATTGACCTCATGGGCGATCGAAGCCGAAAGTTGACCCATGGTCGCGACGCGATTCGCGTGCGCGAGCTCCATCTGAGTCTCGCGGTAGCGTCGCTCGCTTTCGTGCGCCTCGGCCTCTGCCCGCCGCCGCTCAGTCAAATCGAGAACAAAAGCGACGGCTTGATTCTCATTGTCGAGGAGAGCTGCTCCGACCAGCACGGGCACGCGGCCGCCATCCTTCCGCAAATACTCCCTTTCGTACGGCTGCACCGTGCCAGCAATCTTTATGTTCTCACTCTCCTCCGCAATTCGGTCGCGCCACTCTGGCGGTATGTAATCCGTCCAAAGCACACTACCGGACATCAACTCCTTTCGGTCGATTCCCAGCATGCGGAGATAGGTATCATTTGCCTCTGTGATGCGACCATCAAGTTCAAAGAAAACGATCCCGATGATGTTGGCTTCGACGAGGCGCCGAACCTTCGCCTCTTGCTTCTGCAGATCGCCATAAAGTCGAGAATTCTCCAGGGAGACAGCCGCCTGCGACGCGAGTAGTCTCAGCGCGGTCATACGGCCCGGTGCGAAGGCGCTGGGAGTTAGGTTGTTTTCGAGGTAAAGCGCGCCAACGAGTTCGCCCCGGTTTACCATGGGCAGGCAGAGAACGGACCGCACTCCGCTACTAACGATGTAGGGGTCTGCTGCGAACGCAGATTCGGTGGCGTCATCGAGGACGATGCTCTCTTGACAATGCAAGACATATCGGAGCACGGCCTCTGGCAAGAGGGCCTCCGTTGCAGCCACATCGCACAGATGCACAACCACCCGATCATCGGCAGTGGTGCCTTCTGCGACAATCCGTGGCGAAGCGCCACGCGCAAGAATTAGCAAACCCCGCTCGGCACAAGCCTGCTCTATGGCGATGCACATCAGGGTATCAATCAACTTCTCGAGCACCAACTCGCTAGAGACGACTTGCGAAACCTTGATCACGGTTGCGAGATCGAGATGTTCGATCGACGCTCCAATCGTTTCCGTCGGACTTGGCGCAGGCTCTTGCGCCCTCAGATCCGGATACCGCTCCTCGAGTTGTCTCACCCTCCCGCCGGCGCCCCAACGTAGGTAGCCAAAGCGAGCCTCCTGCAGATAGGTGCGCGCTATTTTTTCAAATCCGCGCTTCCCATAGAAGCGCGCCGCGAGCTCATTTGCGAGCGCCTCAATATGAACAAGGCCGTTTGCTCCGGCCGAGCTGATCGCCTCCTCGTAGAGTTGTTCAGCGTCGAGCAGATGGCTCTCGATCCGAGCGATTTCAGCGGCTACAAGCGCAACTTGGCTCTTCAAACTCTCCGGGTAGATAGCGGCCGCGTATGCCAGATGACCGCGATGGACCTTTAGCTCCTCTACGAGCGCGCCTCGCTCCTCGCTCGACACAGTCTCGGCGCCGGCAGCGCGCGCCAAGGCCGCATAGAAATGAAATTCGGATACCGCGATATGGGAGGGGACAGCCCACCACAGAAGCGGCTCGACCTTTCGCGCCGCAAGAGTGGCTCCCAAATGATCCCCCGAAAAGAACAGGCGTTGCAGCTTGCGTATCAAAAGCCAGGCGAGCTCGACCGTGCGGCCCGCACCCAACGGCTCCTCGAACCGACTCTCGTCGAAGTTCGATTCGACGCCCCGGAGAGCGAGGATAAGACCGTGCTGCCCTGCGACGATATTTGCCAAGAGAGCAAAATGGGCGCTGTTTAGGTAATCGAGCAGTCGTTCCGCTTCTTTCTGGGCATCCTGCAAGCGCTCCCCCGCCGCCAGCATCGCTGAGATCAGGCCGGACGCGGTATATCCGGCGCTATTGAGATCGCCGAGTTCGTTGGCGGCGTCGAAAGCTCGCCGAAGCACAGCCACCCGCTCTCGCGGATCGACGACATGCGAATACTCGCGATAGACGCGTGCACGAAATCTATGCAGCCCGCGTCTCTCCATCAGGTCGACACCGAGGCGACCAAATTCGATGCTCTCCCGAAGGCGGCCGAATCGTCCCAGCAGCTTGCCGAACCAGACATAGGCCCAACAGGATACGTCCGTGTTTCCCTGCTCAATGCTGACGCTTACCGCCTTCGCCACTATCAGACACGTCAGGTTTCCGTCTGCTGTCCAAAAGGCAGGCTCGCTAAGGGCCAGGAGGACGTCCATCTTGGCTCGCCCCAACGGATCATTCATGACGGGCAAGTCGATCAGGCTGCTAATCCCACGAGCGTCAATGAGATCCCATAGGCGCCGGTATTCTTCTTCAATCTCCTGTGTGGACGGATGAGATGACCAAACGACGCCGAGAGACCGCAGGCAATCTAGGCCGATCTCGAGACTTTCCTCTCTTCTGTCGACTGCAGCCAAAAGTCTCATGCGCTGGCACGCGATCAGAGCCCGATCCCGTCCGTCTCGCGCAAGGCCGGTGAGGAGCGACAACCTCTTCTCTGCAGCTCTGATTTCTCCGGTAAGGAACTCGCACTCGGCTCGGAGTCGTTCGAGTTCGAATACAAGGTCGTAGTGCGACCGCCACCGGCTTTCGTGAAGCATTTCGGTGCCAGTAGCGAAATAGCCGATGGCCGCGGCGTGCGCGGCTGAGGCGTGCGCCCGTTTGCCTGCGATCAGATTGAGCTCAGCCAGGCGCGCGCGCTCATCCCAGGAGATGATAAGCTCCGCGCCCCGGTTCAGGTGATGGACGATATCGAAGATCGCCTCGTCTCGCTTCTCCGTCGGCGTTTGCGCAATGAGAAGCCGGCCGAGCCTGAGATGGGCCGCCGCTCGCGCCCCCTCGGGGATCAGCGCATATGCGGCTTCCTGCACCCGGTCGTGGGCGAACCTGTAAGCATTCGGCAGCCGTTCTATCAGCTCCTCCCGGAGTGCCTCCCACAACGCCGCGTGCACACCGTCGGGCGACGATTCGAGCGCGATTGCAAGCGTCGCGACGTCCGCAACCGTGCCAGCGACAGAGAGCTGCTGCAGCGCTTGTTGAGTTTTGTCCGGAAGGCGGGCGAGGCTTCCAGCCATGAGATCGGCTACGTTGTCCGCGTAACGCTCGGAACGAATACGGTTGAGATCCCACGTCCAGCGTGCAACATCATGATCGAATACGAGCAAGCCCCCCGCGTTAAGCGCGTGGAGAAACTGGATGACGAAGAACGGGTTTCCGGCGGTCTTCGCATGCACTAGTTTGCCCAGCGACGCCGCGTCTTTTGGCATTGCATGAAGCATGTGCTCAATCAGCAGGCTCACCTGCTCCTGCTGCAGAGGACCAAGCTTGATCTCGCTCACCTTCCCCACGGAGCTCCGGATCAGGGCGAGCTTTCGCGCCATCGGATGAGCCGCGTCGACCTCGTTGTCGCGATAGGCGCCAATCAGCATCAGATGCCCGACGTCTGTTTGCGTCAGCAAATCCTCAACAAGCTCGAGCGTGGCTGCATCTAGCCATTGCAGATCGTCAAGAAACAAGGCCAAGGGATGTTCGGGCTTGGCGAAGACAGAGATGAAGCGACGGACCATGAGCTGGAACCGCGCTTTCGCCTGCTGCGGCTCGAGTTCTGCGACCGGCGGCTGCTCGCCGATGATGAGGGACAATTCGGGGACGAGATCGGCGATCAGCCGGCCACTCGAACCCAGCGCCTCCGCAAAAGCGTTCCGCCAGCCGGCTAACTCTGCATCGCTCTTGGCCAGGAGCAGTTGGACCAACCCCCGAAGGGCTTGCGCGAGAGTCGAGTACGGAATGTCACGCTTGTACTGATCGAACTTGCCGGATGCAAAATGTGCGCGGGGCGGCACCAGCACTTTATGCAATTCATTGACGACTGAAGACTTGCCGATACCGGAATAGCCGGACACTAGCACCAGCTCCGGCACTCCGCCCTTTACGATGCGATCGAACGAGGCGAGCAAGGTCTCGATCTCGCGCTCGCGTCCGTACAGTTTTTCTGGAATTACCAACCGGTCGGATGTGTCGTGTAGGCCCAGAGGAAACTCTTCGATTTGACCCCGATCTTCGAGCTCCGCAAGACAGTGCCGCAAATCACATGCGAGCCCAGCGGCGGTCTGATATCTGTCCTCGGCTGTCTTGGCGAGCAGCTTCATGATGATCATCGACAGCGCCGACGGGACACTACCTAGACGATCAGTAGCGGTCATCGGCTTTCGCGCGATATGGCAGTGCACCCAGTCCATGGGATCAGAGCCAGCGAACGGCAAGCTCCCGGTCAACAGCTCGTACAGAGTGACGCCCAGTGCATAGAGGTCGCTGCGTGAGTCAATGGAGCGATTCATCCAGCCGGTCTGCTCGGGCGCCATGTACGCCAGCGTGCCCGCAATGGTCTCAGGCGGCTGGATGACTTGTCGTTCACGCCGAAGCCGCGACGCAATCCCGAATCCCGTCAGCCTGACTTCGCTTCTCGTGGGATCTACGATGATATTCTGCGGCTTGATATCCTTGTGAACGAGACCCCGCCGGTGCAGCTTGCCCACCGCAACAGCGATACCGATGGCGAGGCGCAAGAAGCTTCCGACGTCCAAGGATGCGCCGATCGACGCGGCGAGCGGCGCCCCACCGGGATCTTCAAGGACCAGGGCAGTCCGACCGCTCTCTTGAAGGAGGTCGAGCGGCCGTACCGCCCACGCTGAATCCAGTTCGCTTTTCCATCCATATTCGTGCATAAGGCGATCGATGATGGCGGGATGCGGATGCTCAGAGGAGGGTCGCACGACTAGTATGGGGGCAAGGCGGCCGTCGGAGTCGCTCTGCCATCCCCGGTAGAAGACGCGCTCGTCGTCTTTCCACGCAACGTGGAAGCTGCCATTCGCAATTTTGGCGAAGCGAGCTGCATCCATTTTTTGCGCCGGTCCCGAGTGAGGCGGCAAGATGTCACCCCGTTACTAAGGCCTATTGTTACCTCTTTTACAGAAAAATAGCGCCAGCAACCTCGACAATATCATCCGAGGGTGAGAACAGATATGCAAATCTTAAGCAGCGGCGTACCAGTAGCCGCGTAAAGCGCCGTAAATTGGAGTAAATCAGCTTACGAGAAGCAACGGACGCACTTGGGCCGCGCCTTGTGTTCGGGGCCTCGCGTGTGCGCCGCCCTTCCCGTCCCGGTCAACCCTCGATAGACTACCTCTCAACGAGGGATGAGATCATGCTGACGCGACGCGGTATCCTGCTTGCCTCCGTAGCGGCGGGGGTTCCCATGACCGGCAAAGGTGCATTCGCCAAGACCGCGCAGCCTTCGACACCGGTGAATTTCGATGTTCCGGCCGGCGCATGCGATTGCCATACTCACATCTTCGCCGATCCGGCAAAATTCCCGTTCTTCGCCGGTCGCGTCTACACACCGGAGCTGGCCTCGCCGGAGGAGATGAGCGCGCTCCACAAGGCGCTGCATATCGAGCGCGTGGTGATCGTGACGCCGAGCGTCTATGGCTCCGACAATTCGGCCACGCTGTTCGGCATGAAAGCGCGCGGGCCAGCCGCGCGCGGGGTCGCCGTGATCGACGACAAGACCAGCGAGGCGGATCTCGACGCCATGGCTCAGGCCGGCTTCTGCGGCATCCGCCTCAATCTCGCAACCAGCGGCGTCAACGATCCCATTGTCGGCAAGACGCGGTTCTCGGCCGCGGTCGACCGTATGACGCCGCGCAAATGGCATGTGCAACTCTTCACGAGCCTCCCGATGATCGCCGCGATCAAGCCGCTGGTGCTTGCCTCGCCCGTGCCTGCGGTGTTCGATCATTTCGGCGGCGCGCAGGCCGAGTTTGGTGTCGACCAGCCCGGCTTCTCCGACCTGCTCGACCTCGTCAAATCGGGCAAGGCCTACGTCAAAATCTCAGGCGCCTATGGTGCCTCGAAGCAGCCGCCTGACTATCCCGATATCGTACCACTCGCCAAGGCGCTGATCGCGGCCAATCCCGAGCGCATCATCTGGGGCAGCGACTGGCCGCATCCGAATTCCGTCACTCCACCCGGAAAGCAGATCACCGACGTGACGCCGCTTCAACAGATCGACGACGGCCGCTTGCTCAACCTGGTTTCGGTTTGGGCTCCGAATGCCGCGACGCGCAAGATGATCCTGGCGGACAATCCGGCGCGGCTGTACGGGTTCGCCTAACCGAGCCAAGCGTGTTCGGGCGAACGCGTCACGGCCGGCTGCAGCGATCTCTGCGAGTAAGCGCGCAGCCAGTTGCCGGCCTTACGCAAACCGCCGAACGGAAGCAGGTGGAAACCCGAATTGTTATCGCTTTGCGGACTTCCGGTCGCATCGAGCAGTTGACGGATGTCTTCGGGCACAAGGAAAGCTTGCGAAGTGATGCGTGCTATTCTGTAATCGCTTGCTCCCGATTTCCGGCGTCTGCCAGACTTGCGTTATGTCTCCACCGCATATTAACGGAAGCACCTCATTTGAGAGCAGTCAGACTCTCGCTTCCGCAGCTCTGAAACGATCCGATGACGGTGATCGGCGTTTGAACAGGATGACTGTTGCGCTTCACCGCTTGCACAAGGCCGTAATTTCACGCAATGTTTTGGCGCGTCTCCGGCCTCGTTGTTCGCGCTGCAAAGCAGAGGGAATACAGAATACCAACTTGATCAGCATGGAGTGAGCAAATATCACGAAAGCTCTCAAGGCGAGAATTTGTAAGCGCGACCGCGCTTTCGACAGGAGCGCTGATCACAACGCCATATGTGCGCGGCGCGTATGCTGCCGGCAAATTGTCGATCGGCCTCTGGGATCACTGGGTGCCCGGCGCCAACGACACATCAACCGCCCTCGTCAACGAGTGGGCCTTAAAGGAGAAGATCGAGGTTTCCATCGACTACATCACGAGCCAAGGCAGGAAGATCGAATTGATCGTTGCGGCCGAAGCTCAGGCCAAATCTGGCCACGACATTCTTTATATGGATAGCTGGTGGCCGCAAGCTTATGCCGAGCATTTCGAGGCGGTGAACGACGTCGTTGAGCCTGCGATCAAGCAGCACGGTGAGGTGAACGGCACCGTGAGATATCTCGGTCAGGCAGCGGGCAGATGGCTCGCGGTCCCCGCAACGCCGGGAAGCCAGATCAAGGGGCCCTGCTCTCGCATCGATCTGATGAAGAGATATGCGGGTATCGACATCCAGGAACTGTACCCTGCGGGAGCGCCGCCCAGAGCCGACAGCTGGACGATGGATACGTTCTTGAAGGCGGCCGAAGCCTGCCAGAAGGGTGGCTTCATGTTTGGGATTGGCCTTGGCGAGACCCCAGACAACGTCGACACGGCAGGTGCGATCTTCCAGTCGTTCGGCGGCGAGCTCGTCGATGCCAAGGGCGATCTCACGGTGAGGACGGATCAGGTTCGTCAGGCTCTCGAATATTACAAGAAGCTGATCGCCTTTCTACCGCCCGGCGCGCCTTCATGGGACGATGCCTCGAACAACAGATGGCTGATTTCCGGACGCGGCGCGCTGATCATGAACCCACCGAGCGCCTGGGCTCTCGCCAAGCGGGACGCCCCGCAAGTTGCGGAGCAATGCTGGACCCACGGATTCCCGGCCGGCCCAAAGGGGCGCTTCGCGCCCTATGTACCTTGCTTCTGGGCCATCTGGGCATTCTCCAAGAACAAGGAGGCGGCCAAGAGCCTGCTCGCCCATTTGTCGGAGCGGTCATCGATCGAGAAATTTGTCACGGCCAGCGGTGGCTACGACCTGCCAGCCTATGCGAACTTGGCGACACTGAAGACGTGGGCCGAGGAAGGTCCTCCGAAGGGCACGCTCTACCACTATCCGAACCCCTACAACCATCAGAAGCTATCAATCGCGGCCGCTCCTGCGCCGCCAAAAATTGCTCAGCAGATCTATGCCCACGCCACCCTGACCAAGATGGCGCTGCGTTACGCCAATGGTGAGAAGATGGAAGACACGCTCAATTGGGCTGAACGCGAGTGCGAAGGGTTTATGCGGAGCTGAACACCTAGATCGATTGTGCCGATTGAGATACGGAGCCGCGGGTGGACGGCCTCGGGTCGTCTGGCCCAACGGCGTTCTCGCGTCCCTCGCCGTCGTCCTGGTGGTACAGGCGATCGTACCTCGGAGCCGACGGGCCCGCCCGGGATGCTATCTGGCCTTCGACGGCAACTCCGGAGTGGATTCCGGCAGTGCGGGCCTTTGTCGGATGCATCATGCAATTCAGCCGCATAATGAGTCCCGTGAAGGATCTGGTAGTGTGGAGCGCGAGCAGCCGCGGCTTTTCGTTCGTGATCAGCTTCGATAGCCGCACTGGTCCCGGTCTTCACGGACGACCCGGCTTTCTAGCCTCGTGGCGTCCCATCCATCCGAACAGACCTGCAATCAAATTGATAGGCTCGCCCTTCAAGACTCTCACTGAAGCGGAGGAGGCCTGCCAAGCCTTCCTGAAGTACCTGACCGGATGTTACATTGGGACGACCAATGAGCCCGTAAATCAAATCTAGGCTATCCGCCGGCTGATCCAGATCGGGCTGGAAGGCAAAGTCGAAATAATCCAGCGTCCTCCATGAAGGCCGAGCGAAAGGGAAAGTGGAGTGCGAAAATCATGAAGGTAGCGGTCGGACTTCTCGCCCTTTTGTTTGCAACGAGTGCGCTTGTGTCAATCGGCGTTCAAATTTTGGACGCCGATCCCCCGGCTTAGGGGGTCAATATTGCAGGCCGAATGACAAAATGATGCCCGGAAGCGTCGCGGCACCCCAACAAGGGTTCGGTCAACGTGGAGGCTCTACTGCATCACGACGAGTTGGGCCGCAGCTTGACGAATGATGGTGGTGCCACGCTTTTCTATATCTATCTCTCCTGTAGGAGTGCGATCTACTGCGCCTGGGGTCAGCTCTGTGCGACTGATCCGTAGTGGACACCGCCTTGGCAGGGCATGGCCTTATTCACGACCTGGAGCGCCCCGGGATTGAAGCAGAGGTGCCGCGATCCGGCCCAAGGACCGCCGAAATCAGCGCCGACCCTTCGGGCTTAAGGGCTAATAGGAGCGCTGGCAATGAAAGCGTTCGCTGGGTTGGCCGTCACGGCCGGACTGATTGTCGCGATCCCCGTCGCAAATGCCCAGACATGGGCGCCCTACGAAGCCGGAAAGTCGCAGCACCACGCGGCGTCTCATTCCAACAGGCCCTATTTCGGAATGCAGCTGCAGACCATGCTTCGGCACCTGCTGAGGCCGTCGGCCTCGACCCCGCATATCGCCAGGCACAGCGTCCCGTTGCCACCACCCAACCCCAAGGAAGTCGCTGCTGGGCCGGCCGAGCCCGCGGCCGTGTCCCAGGCAAAAATGGCTGACGCGGCAAGCGGCCCTCCGAGCGAGAGCACCGGCACCGTCGGCGAAGCAAACGCGCCAACGCCGCAGATCCTGCCAACCCAGGATATGCCTGCCGTGCAAGGGCTGGAGTAGCTCCGCGATGTCGAAAGTCGTTCTCTCCGTGTAGGGTGGCGATCAAACACAACGCGATATGGCGCCTTGCGTCTCGCCGTTGAGCTGGGTCAATAGGAACCAGCTCCGAACGCGTCGCCTCCGCTGAGTCAGCGGGAGGCGTCGTAGTCGGAAACAACTCAGCATCCCGCACTTAGACCTGGCTCGCGATCTGGTGGCGAGGTGTGTTAGGTCATGATTATCCGAGCGGCAGCGGATTACGACGCCTGGCGTGAGAAGCGCGACTGGACCGCCTGGAAGTATCGCATGAACGATCTGGCGCTGCCGCTGCCGACCCAGAGGCCCCGAGGGATTGCGCGGTGTTTTTGCGGCGATGCGATCACTAACGCCACGGTCGGCTCCCATGTTAGCGCCGCCATTCGCGCTATCGGCGCACGATGAAGTTCTGCGCCGCCGCTTCGCGTTAGAAATGAGGATAGACGATCACCGCAACCTCTCAGGCGCGGCCTTACGGCCGGCGTAGGTCGCCTGGTTGTTCGACCAATACGGATTTGCCAGGCACATGGCTGACAGTCCCGAAGCGGCCGCCTTGCACTGATCCCACGATGTATAATAGCAGTAGATCGTGCTGCTACCTCCACGCTGCCACTTCTGAAGGCAAACAGGATAATTGGGGTCGTAGCGTTGAGCCGCGCATGGCGCGATCCCGAGTATAGTCACACCTGCAACAATCATTAATCGAAGCACGTGCATCGTAACCCCTGGAAATCCGTCTGTTCACGTCGGGGCAGAAGGTTCCTATGACCACGACCGCGTGGGCTTGATCCAGATCAACATGAAACCTCCATGGACGGTTCTCTTGTCGAAGGTCTGCGCAGTATGCGCTGTCGAGGCAGGATTGCCTTTCGGCGCCGCCTCTTCGGCGTCCAGCGGGGCTGTTCGATTTCTCTAATGCAAGGTGCCGTAGCCGTTACTGGATCGACAACCCTAACGCACCAGGTGCACCAACGGGCAGGCGGTCCGTCCATAATGGAGAGCGACTTGGTCGATGCATCGGTAGCAAAGCGGCTCGTCCAGGCCATCATCGACAATCCGACGAAGCCAGTCCCCGGGAGAAGGCCGGTTCATTCCGGCGGCACGATCCGGTCGCGGGGATTGCCGCAATTTGTCTGGACGCGGGGCGGCGCCTATACATTCCTGCCGAGCCTCTCGGCGATCCGCTTTTTGGGATCGCAGATGATGTGAGTCGACCATAGGCCGGGGGTCATTCGGCACTAGTTCAACACTCTCACCAGGTCATCAGCCTCGCGCAGATCGCGGGAAGTTTCCGCGGATGCAAATTTCGCCCGGGTCGATATCAGCAGGTCTCGTGCTTCTGCGCGTCCGGATGCGCTCTCGCCGGCGCTGACCAAGCGCGCGATGCTGATCGCCGTGCGCAATTCCCAACCGACCGCCCCGAGCTTCCTGGCAGAGGCAAGCGAGCGTTTGAACAAGCGCATGGCAGCCCGGTCGACTCGCAATGGTTCCCGACACAGCAGCGAGCCGCGAATCCGATAAATCTCGGGAGCCGCCCAGCGCTCGCCGGTTTTCTTCATCAGGGACTCAGCCGAAGCAGCGAAACTTCGAGCCCTTTCCATCTGCCCGATCCTTCCGAATTCTGCGGCGAGCAGAATTCGATAGAGTGGAATCTGAATGCACCGGTTCTCGGCGGGTAGTCTGCCGAGCAGGCCGCATAATTGTTCGAGCACTTCCGGCGCGGGGCCTCGTGCCGCCAACGCAGCGGTGGCCCACAATGGGCCGATGACCCGGTACATCGGATAGCCATACTTGTCAGCGACCTTCAGACCGCGCTTGACGCTGGCGAGGTTGGCCGCGAGATCGCCCTCATACCAGTGGTCGGCGACGCCAAGAATGGAGGCAAAAGCTTGCATGAACGGATGCCCGATCTCGTTCGCGAGCTGACGCGCCGTCACACAGCACTCTCTGGCCCGCCCCGGGCGGCCCAACAACCATTCGATGTGTCCGGAATAGACAAGCGATACGATCAATGGATCATGCTGATAGATCTGGACCAGCTTGCCGTGCTCACGCGGATTGTAGCGAGCGCTGACCAGAGCCGCGAGCTCACTTGCCTGCTCCAAACGACCGAGAAAGAAATTGGCGATTACGGCAGCGGTGTAGGCCATGAGGGCAGCCTCGTCGTCGCGCCACTCTTCTGCCCGCCGGACGAAATCGTGCGCGTTTTCGAGGCCTTTGGTGAGCTCGCAGTTGACCAGCTTGGCTATGGTACTTCCCCACAGCACCGTCGCCTTCTCGCGAATGGTGCCATGGCTCGCGCAAAGCTTGAGTGCACGACTGTAGGGGCCATAGACGTTGGGATCGGACCACCCGGCGTTGGCTGTGTACGCCATCGCCAAATTGGATTGCAGCGCGATTTCAGCCTCGAAGCGCTGCGGTGACGCCGGCATCTTGGGTATCAGCGAGAGGCCTTCGCGAAGATGAGCCACGGCTTCCTTGGTGGCAGAGCTGCGGAGCGCGGATTTGCCCGCCTGAAGCCAGGCCTCGATCGCTTCCGGAATGTTGCCTGCGCGTGCATAATGATAGCCTAACACCGCCGGCTGGCTGCTTTCTCCAATGGCGGCTTCCTGCAGCAGCCACGATGCGACGCGCGCATGGAGCTCACGCCTTTCCTCCTTGAGCAATGAGGAGTAGGCGACTTCCTGTATCATCGCGTGCTTGAACGTGAAGACCTTGCCTTGAGACTCTTCGCTACGATACACAATCCCGGCTGTCTCGAGTGCCCGCAACGCGTGTTTCAGCCCTTGGCCCTTGCCTGGAAGCACGCTGAAAACGCCATCATAGTTGAAGCGCCTTCCAAAAACAGAGGCGATCTGGGCGACGCGCTTGGCAGGGCCGAGACGATCAAGGCGTTCCATCAGTGAATCGTGAATGCTTGCCGGCACCAGGGTCTCCGGCAACTTCCCGCTCGGCGTAGGGCTCTCGGCCGGCCGCGGGATCGCGCCGGCATCGACGATGGCGCGTGTGAACTCCTCGACAAAGAGTGGCACGCCGTCGGTTCGTTCCACGATCTGGCTGGCAATCCTGCGCGGCACCAGATCGCTGCCCGCCACGGCCGCGACCATCTGCTCGCATTCATGCACTGCCAGCTTTTGCAGAGCAATCCGCCGAATTGCCGGCCCTGTCAGCCAGTCGGCCCTGTAGTCATCGCGATGCGTGATCAGGACCATGATCCGCTCGCTGGGACAGCGTGCGATCACGCGCACCAGCAGTTCGATGGTGGTTGGGTCCATCCACTGGACGTCCTCGACGATTCCGAGGATCGGCCGCTTGCGCGCGGCTGCGAGAAGAGCATCGACGAACACCTGCAAGGCACGCTCGCGCTCCGCGGGAGATCCGAGATCCGCGGGTTCGTATCCCGGGCATGCAGGTATTGATAGGACTGCACCGTAGTAATGAAGCGCCTGCTCGACATCAGTGACGGCTCTTGCCAAAAGCGAGCGCAATTTTGCCAATGCGAGTTGAGCGTCGTCGGTGTCCTGGATGCCGGTCGCACGTGTGAGCCGCTCGATTTCCGGGGCAAGCGGCGTGTTGACGTGGAATGGTGAGCATTGCAGCGACAGAACATCACGCGGAGACGCATCAAGGGAACTACGAAACTGGCGGATCAAACGTGACTTGCCGATGCCGGGTTCACCGGAAATCACGCCGACCTGTCCCGAGCCGGCGAGGCTCTGCTGCCACATCTCGGCAAGCAACGTACTTTCGCCGGTTCGGGCTATCATCGGGGCAAGAGGCGACCTCCGTGCGCGGTTGAACCTGCTCTCGCTGGACGCAAGCGCCTCTGCGCGCCAGGCTTCGACAGGCTCCTCGACGCCCTTGAGTGGTCGTCTGCCAAGCGACACATAGCTGAACGTTCCGCGAGTCAGCTCGTAAGTGCTCGAGCCAACCACGACGCCGTTCTCGCTGGCGAGCCCCTGCAGACGGGCAGCGATATGTGCCGAACTACCGAACACTTCCCGCCGATCGGGCGGCTCGCCGGGCACGCTGCCAACGACGACGACCCCGGTATTGACCCCGACGCGCACGCCGAGGCGGACGAAACTGCCATCCGACAGCAGAAAGTTGTGATCCTTGATCGCAGCGACGACCGCCAGCGAAGCGCGGACCGCGCGCTCAGGGTCATTTTCGTGGGCTTGCGGGACGCCAAAATACGCCAGCAATCCGTCGCCAATCATTCTGGCGATATGACCGCCGTAGCGGCGAATCTGCTCGTCGCAGATATCGCGGTAAGTTCTGATAACCGCGAAGAACTCCTCGGGGTCGATCCGCTCGCTCAGGGGTGTCGAGCCGACGATGTCGATAAATACCACGGTGAGCTGCCGGCGTTCGGCATGCAGAGCCTCATTCTCGACATTCGGCGGCGCCTGCGTCCGCTGAAGTCCGCCCGAACGATCGGGCTTCGGCTGGCTGCTCATGACCCACCGTGTTCAGTTTCCGCCGTATTTGCCGGGCGGCAAGATCGACGGCGAGCCGCGTTAGGTTGACGCTGCCGAGCGGCCTGTGCTCGGGCAGACAGTTCCATGGATTGAACACCATGTTCCCGCGGCCGTACAGCGCATTCTGCGTCAAACCCTGCTGCTGGAGCGGCAAGTGTCCCAGGCGCACTAGCCACTCTAGAGGAAGGGGCCACCACCGCGAAGCGCCCTCGACGTCATCCGACGTGCTGTACCCGTATGGAGAAACCGAACACGACGTCATCGCCGCCCTGATGCGTACGCGAGGCCAGAACCTTCACAAGCGCCTTCTCGATGGGCCCAAAACGCAAGCCCAACATGTGGTGTCGTCAATTTGACCACCGGAAGGACCGGCCAAATAGCGCGCGACCTTGTGCTCGCCGATCTTCGGCTTCGGGTCATGTGTGGACGACGCCCGCGTTGCAAGAAGAATCTGGCGTTCGGCTTGCGGTCGGGTGCAAGTCATGTGTC
>NZ_JBBIAR010000102.1:0-27862 GCF_054185165.1 Bradyrhizobium sp. UFLA05-109
CAGGCATACGAACAAACGCCCCCAATCGCTGCGACGGTCCACTCGTGATGGATGAACGGATACGACTATGTGAGCAGATCGGTGTAAGGCTGCCTGACTTCCATGGAGCCGGCACCCCAGACGTCCCGCGACACGCCCATCGCCTTCAGAAGCGTCAGGCCGACGCGCGACACCTGACTGCTGTCGCCCGCGACGTGATAGCCCGTCTTCACCCGGCCGTTGGCGCCGCCGGCCACGAAGATTGGAAGACCGTCCGCCACATGGATTCTGGAATAACCCATGTCGGTAAAGGCGAACACCAAGCTGTGGTCGAGAACCGTGCCGTCACCCTCGGGAACTCCATCCATCTCCTTCAGGACCATGGCGAACAGTTCCATGCAGTCGAAATTGTATTGGGCCACGCGCGGCTGATAGCCAAGGACCGGGTCGATCGGCTCCTCATGGGTGGTCAGGTGGTACCCCAAGGGGTCGCCGGGCACAAAGAGGTCAGATGACGGTTGGGAGATGCTGAGGTTGAATACGCGAGTCTGGTCGGTGGCGAGCGCCAGCGCTCCAAGCCGCGCCATCAAGGGCGTGCTCTTGCGGAGGTTCAGCAGGGAGCTGTTGCACACCATCTCGGCCGGCGCGTTGGGGATGGCCACCTTGGCTTGAATTTCAGGACGTTGCAGTTCGGCAGCCATCTGCAGTTCCGCTTCACGCACTGAGGTGAAGTACTGGTCCATACGGACGCGGTCGGCGGCGCCGAGATTCTGCATCACCCGCTTGCGATTATCGGCCACGACCGATAGCACGCTCTGCTGGATCAGAACATGAGGATCGGGCTTCCAATCGCTCTTGCTAGGGTCCTGAAAGCCGGGGCCGAACAGGCGGGTATAGAGCGAAAGCGGCGAGGCCTCCGCCGGCAAGGTGTTGGGGCCACCAAGGCTAGAATAGCTCTGCTTCGGATCGCCGCCGGCGGCGGCGGACACCGATTTAAAACGGGCGCCATGGGAAATGACATCGGCAATCTGCTGGTCGATAGTCTTGGAATCGAATTGCTTGTCCTTGGTGGGCGAAATGCCCGTGGCGGCAGCCGCCAGGCCCGACCAGTGCTGAAAGTTGGGATTGTCGTCCAGGGGGACGCGCAGGCCGCTGAATACGTTCAGTTTGTTGCGGAAGGACTCCAGCGGCTTCAGCTGGGACGTCATCTCATAGTTCTTGCCGCCCGACTTCGGGACCCACAGCTGCTCGGTCAGACCAAGTGGGAAGAAGAACGTGTTGAAGCGCATGGGAAGCGGCTTTCCCGTCGCGGCTAGCGCCTCGCCTTTGCTGTCCAGAAAGCAGTCGAGAAACGGCAAGCCCATGACGGCCAGAGCACCTTGGCATGTGCCGCGGAGCAAAACTCTGCGATCGATCTTCATGCTAGTTCCTTTTACTGGGCCGAGTCCTTGTTTGCAGGACTGGTTGTTTCGGGAGTGGGCGCAAGCGCACTGAAATAGTCCTTGTCCTCAACCATGGCCTTCAGCAGTGAACGCATGCGAAAACCGGAATCCGCGAAGGACTTGTAGGCGGCCTTGAACGCGGATGCCGGAACATCCTCGCTATTCTCACCGCGGGAATAGGAATACACCTTGCGCGCGAGGCAGGCTGTGTATTTGGGATCGTCGTGCAGGAACTGGCCAAGACCCTCTGCACCAACAAACTGCTTGCCCTTTATCGTGGCGGAAACATCGATCAGCTTGCCATTTTCCATGACGCGTCGCTGACCAATCGTGTCAAAGCCCTCCAGCGACAGGCCGATCGGATCGCTGTGGTTGTGGCAGGAGGCACAGCTGCTGTTGGTGGCGTGGGCCATCAGGCGATCACGCACGGTCTTCAATGGGCCGTTGGTGTTATTGACCACCGAAAAATCCACATTGGCTGGCGGCGGGGGCGTCGGCTCGCAAAGGAAGATATCCATCACCGCTACACCGCGCTTGGTGGGCGAACTGCGGCCGGGATGGGAGAACATGGTCAACATGCTGGCTTGGGTAAGAATGCCGCTGCGGCCGGAATCGCCAGGGAATTCATAGGGCATCCATTCGCCCTCGAAGGGGAACGGAAGCTGGTAGTCGGCCGCCAGGTTGCGATTGAGGAAGGTTTTGCGTGTGGTCATCAGGTCGCGCAGGTCGCCATTCTCATGCAGCGCCAAGTCAATGGTGGTGCGCAGCGTTTCTTCCTTCGCCGAAGCCGCGATGGCTAAGCTCCATTTGGGGTAGAGGATGCTGTCCTTCGAAACGGTCTCGAAGTTGTCGAGCTCCAACATGTCGTTGAAGAAGGCCCGCATGCCGATGTCCAGCCGGGGCGAGGCCATCAGGCGATCGACCTGCTTCTCCAGCCCCGCAGCCGTATTCAGCTCACCATTCTCAGCCGCCTGAATCAATTCCTCGTCCGGTGTCGAGTCCCACATCAGATAGCTGAGACGCGTCGCTCGGCTGTAAGGGTCCAGCGCCCATTGCTGGTCGCCGGCCGGCACCGCGATCTCCATGCGAAATACGAAATCCGGTGCCTGAAGCAAGCTGGCCAGACCGTGGCGCAGGCCAGCATAGAAATTGCCCTGCGAGTCGGCCAAGCCATGACTAAGATTGACGGCTGACTGGATCTCGTCCGAGGTCAAGGGCCTTCGATACAGCATCCGCCCGTAATGGCTCAGTATATGGGCCGCACAGGCATCATCGGGTTCTTTGGCCAACTTGGGCGCGCAAGGAAGCTTGGCGCGGTATTTTTCACCCGTCACCTGGCCGGCAATGCCGTCCGCCATGTTGGTGAAGGACTCGAAGCCGACCGGCGTCACAGACAGCACCGATGTGCTGGCCGCTTGCAGGCCACCAATCCGGATCGTGGGCTCAAAGGAGCCGCGCACTTCGATCTCCGGGCCGAAAATATCGGCAATGGCGTTGCGATATTCCTGCTGGGTCAGGCGCCTCATGCTCACCACTTGGGAGCTGACGGCGGCGTGGGCGGAGGTGAAGGCGGCAGCAGCCATCGCGCCGGACGCCAACGCGGTCAGAGATAAAAAGGACACCACGCACCCGTTCCATGTCGCGCGCTGCGGGTTTTCGCCGTTTGATCTCCGAGACATTGGCATTTGCTCTTTGCTTCTAGACTTATAGACCGTATAGGCAACCTAAATGACGATTTCATGACGACTGCACGATGCATATCATTCCTGCTTAGTCAGCCTTCGCCTCGACTGGTGCCAAGAGCCGCCGCATGGTCACATGCAATTCGTCAAGCCGCTTGCACAAATCTTGAATGTGCGATGTGGTTTGCGCGGCGCCGTCGCGTCCAACAAAGAAGAAATGACCACCCTCCACATACCGACAGAGTCGAGTTGGAAGTTGCAAGGCCAAATCTCGCAACTCGCTCCAGGCTTCGCCGCGCAAGGAAATCGCGTTCGCAGCAGAAAACTGGCAGAACAGCTTCTGGCTGTTGAGAAAACCCCACGTTGCCTGATCCGTAAGAGCGTGCCGCGCGTCAGTTGTGTGCGTGGGAGCGATCACGCCTGTGAAAGGATATTCCGAGTACGCAAAAGTTCCCAGGTCATCGATCGTGTCGAGCAGCGAATTACGACTAAGACGGGGCCCTTGATTGGGTTCACCTCGCAACCGGATCGGAGTGTTGACGATGTAGTACTCCGCGTATGCGGCAGCGTCGATGATCTCTGTCCCCTTCCAATTAATGTCGCGGAGAAACGATTCATTGCGGGCGGAAAGGTTGCTTGGATCATCATTTCCGGTTCTCCAGAAACCTTCTACCGTGACCGGCTCTCCTTCGGGCTCTGTGCGAGCCATGCCCGGCAATGGTGGGGTCGCCGCGAGTGCGATGAGCCCCGGCATCTTAAGCCCCAAACGATGCGCGGCAACATTGAACGCTCGGAAGGCGCGACCGGCCATGCTCCATCCGATGGGCACGATCGGACCGTACAAACCTCGCGTCTTGACGATCTCGGCCGTTATCGCCGCGGTAGCATTTGCCCAATCTGTCACCGTCAGATCGGTGAGGCGACGCCGAAAGGCGCGATGATCGGATGGATACGAAAGAGCGATGAGGCCCAAGCCGCGCTGCTCGAGCCAAAAGTCAAGGAAGTCCTCCGCGCGGCTGCCGGGGTGACCGTAGAATACCCTTGCCAAATGACCGCCGCCAGGAAGGCCAACCATCGTCGGCGACCCTGGCGCGCCCTCGCGGACATATGCAATGGCAGGAACGCCGGAGGCTTCTACCAGAAACTCCGACGTCAGCAGGCCGTCCAGGTCGTGCTGCGTTGGACTCGTGTTCATTGTACCGATACCGTGTACCGAGTGCGTGGGCGCATCAGAGCCAATCTGTTGTCATTTCAGCACTGAAGATCTTCGGCAAAGACCATCAGCCCGTCTCCTCGGCGCGCAAGACCCGGCGCACGCCGACAGATGAGCGTGCCGCCTACGCCCGAGTGGACTGTGATCGGTTTCCGCCAAGGTACCTCCGGCGTGAGGATTTGCCCCACCGGCTGACCTGGCGACACTCGCGCCCCAAGCTCGAGGAATGGCTCGAACACGCCTGAGCTCTCGGCGTAAATATAGTAGCCAGTGTGCGGGCCAGGTCGCCTGAGGATCTTCATCGGACCTGGTGGAGGCAAATTCGCAACGGCAGCAGGATCGAGTGCACCTAGATGCACGAGCACGCGAAGCACGCCGGCTTCTCCGAGCGCTACCGCTGCCGGCGATACGCCGCCCCCGCCGCCAAGCTCGGTGCCAAGACGCTCAATCCCGGCGCGGCGGCACGATCCGATCGTTCCCACGTCCGTAGTTGGCGGCTCGGAGAAGACGTAGCCGAGAGGCGATCCAAAGGCGCGAAGTATACCGAGCAATCTCGTGCGGACCGCTTCGTCTTCGCTGTCGGTGACGCTGGGAGCGGGCAAATAGTTGAGCGAATTTCCGCCAGAATGAAGATCGATGAGAAAATCAGAATTTGGAATCAGCGTTTTCTCGATAAAGTCAGCGATTCGTTCGGTCGGCGTGCCCCGGGGATTGCCGGGGAAACTGCGATTCAAATTGCCGTTGTCAAGCGGCGACGTTCTCGTGCCTGCCAATGCCGCGGGCAGATTGATTGCGGGAAGTAGAAGCAGACGTCCGCGTATGTGATGCAGGTCGAGTTGCCGCGCCAGCCTTGTCACTATGATCTGGCCTTCGAATTCGTCGCCGTGGTTTCCAGCCATGAGCAAGATACGCGGTCCCTCTCCGTTGCGGAGCGCGACGATGGGTATTTGAATCTGCCCGTAAGCTGAATCGTTGGTCGACGAAGGAAGGCTGATGCTTCCGCTTTGCCTGCCTTTCCCGTCGAGGTCTATGTTCAATCTCATTGCGCTCTCGCTTCAACTTCGCGTGCGGCCATCACTGGCCCGCCTTGAACTCAACGTAGACGCTGAGATGAAGCGTCTGGTGGCTCAGTTCGGGGGGCGGAAGTGGATAATGCGCGCTCCTGACGGTGGCGAGTGCCGCCTGATCGAGTAGCGAAGAGCCGCTCGATTGCGCCAAGCTGACCCCCGATACGTGTCCATCGAGAAAGGCAAAGGTAACGCGCGCACGACCATGCTGGCCTGAGGCACGCGCCGATGCCGGATAGACCAGCGCACTTTCTACAGCTCGGCGCATTTGGCCTTGAAAACTCGACATTGCGCCAGCGCTCGGCGCCGCGCTTGCCGTTGCTTGTTGCTGCGCTGGGCGCGCGGCCGGTTTCCGCTGGACCTGCTGCGGTGGTTTTGCCGGCTTGGGGCGTACGACCGGCGCCTCCGCCTTCGGAGGTGGCGGAGCAGGTTCAGGTGGAGCAACCTCTGCCGGCGGTGGAGTAACCTGAGGATCTTCCGGTACCGGGGGGGTCTCTTCGGGCACCGGTGGAGTTTCTGCGACCATGGGAGGCGGATCCGCCGGAGCTTCGACCGGCGCAGGTGGAGCGGCCACCAGCGAGATCTGCATGGTCGGCGCTGATGACTCGATCCTGGCCGGGCGTTGAGTGAGCCAGCCGACGACCGCAAGAAAACAGAGGCCCTCCAGCAATAGCGCAGCGGCAAACGAGGCCGGAAGCGCTGAGCGCTCCTGCGGTGAGCTGAAATGATCGACTGTCGCGATGGTCACAACGATTGCACTCCTACTTGGTTTCCTTCGCGGCGAGTCCCACCTGGACGATGCCGGCTTTGCGACACGCATCCATCACTGCGAGAAGATTCTGAAGCGTGGCCGTGCCAGCTCCGGCAATGGTAACGGCAGCGTGCTCCCGGTCCGGCTCGCTGGCCAGTTTTGTCGTCAGATCATCGATGGTTAGTTTTTGACCATCCGTCTCGATAGCGCCGTCGGCAAACAAGGTAATGACGATCTTTGGGTGGGGCAGATCCTGCGCGGTGCTGCTTTGCGGAAGCTGCGAGGCGATGCCGGTCGCCGGGATCATTCGCAACGTGATCATGATGAAGAACACCAACAAGAAGAGCATGATGTCGATCATCGGGATGATTTCAATGCGGCCCTTTCGCACCTCGAGATATCGCATTGATCAGGTCCCCGTATTCGCGACCGGGTGGATTGCGGGGCTGTGAGAACGCTTTTCTCCTGAAGCGACCCGAGGCGCATCGAGACGGTTGACCATGGAGATCTTCAAAGTCTCAAGTTGATGGACGATAAGCCGCGTCCAGTTGTTCAGGCTGTTGAAACAAACGAGACCGACAATGGCGATGAGCAGGCCGCATGCCGTCGCGATCAGAGCCTCGCCGACGCCACCGGTGATCTGCGTCGCCGCGTTGCCGGCGTCGCCGAGAACTGCGAACGCCTTGACCATGCCAGCGATCGTGCCGAGAAGGCCGAGCAAAGGCGCGAGCGTCACGATGGTGTCGAGCAGCCACAAGCGGCTATCCAGCTTGGGCACTTGCCATAGGATTGCTTCCTCCAGCAGCTCGGACATCCGATGCGCATCCCTCAGCTCGGAATGGTGCAGCGGCACTTCCAGCAGGGCGCGATGCGGCAGCCGCGGCGATTTCTCGACGAGCTCTGCAAGTGTCTTGCGGTCGAGGTGCGCAAATTGCGCAACGGTACTGGTGACGCGCTTTCCTTGACGGATGGTGCGGCCAAGATACCAGAAGCGATCGATAATCACGGTAATCGCGATTAACAGCAGGACAGCCATTACATAGAGAATGCCGTCGGACTGCGCCGCGAGTTCGGTGAGACGGTCCAGGGTCATGTTCAATTCCTTCGATGATGATTTGGCGTCAGAACTGCACAGTCAGGCTGGTATAGATGTTCCGGCCAATCTGCGTGTAGAACAGCGGCGTTACTGACCCGCCGGAATAGCCTGCAAAGTCTACGATTGCGTGACTGTTGAGGAGGTTGTCGATCCCGAATTTGGCCGTAACTGCGGCCAAATTGGGCAGCGGGTTCTTGACTTTGTAGGTGATGGCCATGTCAAGCTGATTGAATGGTGACAGCGGCTGCTTTTCTCCGACATCGCCGAAGCGCTGGCCGACCCATTTATCCGTCAGCGAGGCATGCCAATTACCCTCTTCGTAGATCAGGCCGGCCGCGGCTGTTGCGTTCGGCGCCTGGGCGATCCATTGCCCGGTCTGCTTGTTCTTCGCGCTGTTGAGGCTGCCGTTGGCAAACAGGCTGAAGCCGTTGCCGACATGGACCGTTCCCTCGACTTCCACGCCCTGGTAAATCACGCCGCCGATATTGAAGTAGTTGGTAATACCACCGATCGTCTGCGACGTGATCATATTGTTGAAGTCGATGTAGTAGACATCACCGGCAAGCGTGAAGGTCTTGCTCTGGTATGCCGTGCCGACCTGATAATTCCAGGTTGTTTGAGGCTGAACATTAGAGTTGGGGGTCACAATAGGTGGGCTCAAAAAGCCTTCCGCGGCCTGCGCGTAGACTGACCAGTTGGACGACAGCTTGTAGTTCGCGGCAAGCGAAGGCAGGACCTTCGCCCAGTCCTGAGCGTAGTCCAGTGGCCCGTGGGTGTTGGGATCGACAAGCGATGATTGGCTGCGACTGACATAGGCGTATTTCGCGCCGGTCGTAATCGTCAGGTCGGGCAGTGCTTTCCAGTCTGCCTCGACATAGGGTTGGAAAGTATCCAACGCGAGGTGCTGGTTGTAGACGGTCGAGATGTATTTCTGCGCCAAGGTCATATCGACGTTAAAGAAACCCCGATAGGCTGGCTGGTGCTCCGACCACGCCCCGACCTTCACGTCGCCAAAAAACGTGTCCTTGGTAAGCGCCACCACATCGCCATACGCGCGGTAGTTTACTGGATTTGTAGTGCCCGGTACGTTGCTGGCGCCAAAGATCGTGCCGTTGCTGGAATTGTCACTGACATCCTTTCCCAGAAGCAGACCTGCGGTGTAATAGCCGTAGGTGTAGAGCTTGTTTTCGAGATGCCAGCCGTCTCCATAGTCGGACTTCAGGCCGAGGTATTCGAAGTCGGTCTGAAGCTTCCAGCGGTTGTAGCCTGCGTACGACTGCTGGTTTGGAGACGACGACAGGCCATAGTTCGGGCCGTAGGCGGCGATCTGGGATAGCGACCTGCCCTGAAAGTAGTTCCTTATCTCATCATTGTAGATTGATACAAAGGTGAGCATCGTATTGTCGCTTAGCGGCTGCTGAATCTTCAGTGCCGCGTTTTCCCGCTCTTTGGCAGCGTTTGTGTAATAGCCATCACTCTTCGTGAACTGCGTGTCGAGGAACAGCGACGCGCCGTTTGTTCCTTTGATCTGACCGGAATCGAATTGAAGGCCGTAGAGCTGGGTATTGAAGCTGCCGTAGCCCGTCGTCGCCGTTGTAGCCATAGTCGACATTGGCGACTTGGTTTGAAGTGCGACCGTGCCGCCGAACGTCGCATCGCCCACGGTCGACGCTGTACCCGGACCGCGGTCAATCATGACCTGCCCCAGGTCGTTCGTCATGATGAAGGTTCCGCTGCGCTGGGTCCCACCGAAGTTACGGAGCGGGATTCCGTCTAGGGTGGTGTTGAACTGACCATTTTGAAAGCCACGGATCGAGATTTTTGCATCATCTCCACCGCTTCCGCTCGGCGAGGTCATGACGCTCGGCGCGACGTTGATGACCCTGTCGAAGTTACTGGTCGAGGGAATATTGTTTTCGATGTAATGCTTATTGATGACGGACGTCGGCTGCGTCACCGTCAGCGGTGTTGTCGTCGGCGCTTGATAGACGGCCGAATTGATATCAGCCGCACTATCCGAGGTCTCGACGGTCCCGAGGTCCGTCGTCTGTTGGGCGTGAGCACCAGTCGTCCCTAACACCGGTGGAACGCATGCAGCCAGCCAAAGCGCAGCGTAGTGGCGCCCGATCCCCCGCCGGTCTGCGGTACCCGAAACTCGTAGCATTAATAGCCCCTCCTGTTGCCCCTCTTGGACCGCCACGCGCTCATCGTCAGCGGTACGCCTCCCTTATTGGTTCTATAATTATAGTTTGGAGTCGACGGTTTTGTGACAGTCAGAAGATCGCGCACTTTTTCTGTGATGGTCCCGCTCTGTGCCGCTGCGGGATGGAATCGACTGGCAAAATCGCAAAGCAAAGGCACTCGGCGACGAAGCCAAGGAACTGGGCCTTGCTCTAGCAAATCACGGCGCGCAAAAGCTGCGAATACGCTCGCCTTTAGGCCTTGGACGAGCGCCGATCATATCGCCAGGGGCGCCTGACGCATCATTTCGGCAGCTGAGTGCTGATATCCTTGGCAAGGCGATCGAGCGCCGGTGCTGGAAGTTGCCGAAGTCTCATGACTTCGCCCACGCGATCCTCGATCATCATGTCGATCCGGCCAGCATTTTCGCCGGGAAAGGCATACCAGCCTCGACTATGCGTGATGGAACTCAGCGCTGCCTGCATATTTGGACGCGCCGCATAGTAGTCGGCGAGAGGCCCCGGATTCGCGATCACGGTTTCATTGGCGGGGACATAGCCAGTCGTCGTTCCGACCAAGCTTTGCCCGTCTGAGCCGGTTACGAATTTCATGAAACGCCATGCGAGGTCCTGCCGTGCAGGGTCGGCCGCATGCATGACGACCGTTATGCCGGCTGTGGGGAGCGATGCGTCACTTCCGGTCATTGGCAGCGGAGCCGTGCCGATCTCGAACCGGCCGGCCACCTCCCTTTCAAACGATGCGAGGCTGCTGCTCGAATCTAGAAGGATCGCGATCCGTGCCCCTGCAAACGCCTGTCGCGATTGCGACTTGGTCATGTCGACCTTCGCCTGTCCGGCGAGACCGATACGACGTATCAATTCCATCGCCTCTTGGCCGGCGTTGTCCGTGAAGGTGATCCGCGAGTCGTCGGAATTCATCATGGATCCGCCTAAGCAGCCCACCAGCCCTTGGAACATGAAGGAGTTGTATTCGGAGAAAAGACCGAGGACCTGCATGTTTTCTGACTGGACGCGTCTGGCGACATCGAGGATGTCATCCCAATTGCTAGGGATAGAACTAGCTCCCTCCTGAACCTTCGAGACGAGAGATTTATTGAAAAAAATGATAGGAAAGGACATCCCGACGCCCAGACCGTAAGTTATCTTGCCGACACGGCCGGCGGTCGCCACCGAGGGGGAGTAGTGTTGTGGATTCCACGCAGGATCGGCATTCATGAACCGGTCCAGCGGTATCAGCAAATTGCGGTCGGCAAGTAGGCGGAGATAGTTGGAGCCCTGAAAAGAGACGTCCGGCAAGTCACCGAAGATTGCCATTCGCAGAGTCTGTCGCATGATCGCGGGCTGGTCGAATTGCGAGACGTCAAGATCGATGCGAACATCGGGATTCACTCTCTCGAACGCAGATGCCAGGGCGCGAAAGGCCCTTGAAAATGTCGAGGGCGCTGCGGAAACGCGTAAGACGGAGGAGTTGGCATGTGCAACGTTTCCGATCAAAACCGCACCGAGGACTAGCGCGGTGAGCGAGCACCGCAGACTCATGATCTTTAGAACTCTCATTTGACACTTCCGGCCGTGAGTCCTTCGATAAACCAACGCTGCGCGGCAAAAAAGGATATGACCAGTGGCGCCACAACCAGAGTAGCTCCCGCCATCAATGGTCCGTAATCATTGCCGGTTTCCGCATTGGCGAAGGTGACGATGCCGAGTGACGGAGGCATGAACTTTTGAGAGTGCACTACGAGGAGTGGCCAGAAGAGATCGTTCCAGTGGCTGACGGTCGAGACAATCGAAAAGGCGATGACTGCAGGAAGGGACATGGGCAGCATGATTCGCCATACGATGTTCAGCTCCGAAAGACCATCCAGGCGAGCCGCATGGACAATGTCATCGGGGATGGACATAAAGAACTGGCGGAACAGGAAGATTCCGAAGGGTGAGACGACAAACGGCAAGATCAGCGCGGCATATGTGTTGAGAATCCCGAGGCAGTAGCAGAGAATGAACAGCGGCAATGCCAACACCTGATGCGGAATGAGAAGACCAATCAGAACGCACCCGAAGATAATCTCGCGACCGGCGAAATGGATTTTCGCAAGCGCATAGGCGGCTGGCGCGCAAATGATGATTTGTAGCAAAAGGATCGCCGCGCATACGATCACTCCGTTCAGCATGTATCTTGGCAAAGGCGCTGCGGTGAGCGCCTTGGTGTAGTTCTCCACCGCGAACCAATGCTCCGGCAACAATGTAAAGTTCGACGAGAAGAGTTCGACCGGCGGCTTTAAAGATAAGCTCACCATCCAGATAAACGGCACAAGAACGAGCGAGCCGGTCGTGAAGAGTATCGCGTGGCGAACCGCACCAGCCAGAATTTTCGTACGCGAGGTCATGGGCGAGACGTCCGGGTGTTCACGACGCGTGTCTGAATCGCTGCAAGAGCGATAACAATAACCAGAAAGATGACGGCGATGGCTGCTCCGTAACCGGTCCTCAAATACTCAAAACTCTCCCGGTACAGCGCATACAAAAGCATGACGGAGGCGTCATCAGGCCCTCCCTTTGTCAGGATCTGGACAATATCGAAGGTTGCGAAAGCGCGCAGCGTCACGACGATGAGCACGAAGAGGGAGACCGGAGCTAGCGACGGTAGGGTCACGATCCGCAAACGATCGAGCACCCCATCGGCGCCATCGATTTCGGCGGCATCGTAGAGGTCCTGCGGAATGGCTTTGAGGCCCGCGAGGAACAGCACCAGCGCCAAGCCAAGACTTTGCCAGGTGCCGATAAGCGCCAATATGGGCAAGACGGTCGTCTCGCTACGCAGCCAATTGGCTGTCGGCAGCCCAACAGCCACCAATACCTGGTTGACTAAGCCGATAGTCGGATGCAGCAGCGCCTCCCACACGATTGCCATGGCGGCGAGCGAGGTCATAAATGGCAAGAAATGGATCGCGCGATAGAAGGCGCGCAGGCTCTTACCACTCTCGATCAGGAGCGCCAGGGACAGCCCGAGAACCAGCGTGCTTGGCACAACCATGAGGACGTAAGCGGCCGTATTGAAGAGCGCTGCACGGAACGCTCGATCGGCGAGCAGACTAGTGAAGTTCGCTGCGCCAATGAATGACAGCGTCTTTGCCCCGAGATGCCAGTCGGTCGCGGCGATCGCGAGCACGGCCCCCGCCGGCAAGATGAACAGCACAAAGATGAGGACCAAGGCCGGCCCGACCAGGGCATAGCCGGCAAGCGTCTCCGCAGATCCCGTTTCGACCCGCAACTCTCGGTCGACAACAGCTGACTGTTCCGACGTCACTCTGCGTAGCTCCGAAGCCGTGTAACTTGACCATCCCCCTCGGAAAGCCGACGCCCATCGGCAGAAAACAGTAGCGACTGCTCGCGTCGAACTCGGAGATGTACGGTTTGGTCGGATTGAAGCTTTGAGGCAAGCTCGACCGGAAGGCGCGCGACCAAAGGTTCGCCCGAGCCTGGGACGTCGACATAAGCGAACAGATCGGCGCCGACATGCTCGACATAGCGCAGCCTTCCCGTCAATGTATTCAGGCCGGCGCGCTCGGCAAACTGCAGCGACTCTGGGCGGATACCTAGTGTGACGCCGCCTCCAAAATCCAGCACATTGTCGACCGCAATGGTAGACCCCGCAACCGCCAAGAGTCCCTCGCTTCTCGGCACGGCCTCGAGCAGGTTGATCTTGGGCGCACCTATCAATTCGGCTACACGTCGATCCGCAGGACAAGCGTAGATCTCCCGCGGCGATGCCACTTGCGCCAGTTGACCATCCAGCATGACCGCGACGCGATCGGACATGGTCATGGCCTCCGTTTGATCATGGGTGACGTAGACGAAGGTCACGCCAAGACGACGATGCAGCTCCTTGATTTCGCAGCGCATCTGGACGCGCAACTTCGCGTCCAGATTGGAGAGCGGCTCGTCCATCAGAAAGACTGCAGGGCGACGAACCATGGCCCGCCCGACGGCCACGCGTTGACGCTGACCGCCGGAAAGTTGGCCGGGTTTGCGCGAAAGGAGATGGTCGATCCCAAGCACCTTCGCGGTCCGCGCTACTTCGGTCTTGATCTCGGCGCTCACTGAGCGAACATTCGGGAGGAGAGCACGTATGACAGGAAATCGCTGCCAAGCCGAAAGTCTGCGCATTCTCAGAGGCAGCGCCATATTCTCTGAGACTGTCAGATGCGGGTAGAGGGCGTATGACTGAAACACCATCGCGACATCGCGCAACCTGGGACGAAGGTGATCGACTTTAATGCCGGCGACGCCGATGGTTCCGCAATCCTGCTGCTCGAGCCCCGCAATGATTCTTAGGAGGGTGGATTTACCGCACCCCGACGGACCGAGCAGAGTCAGAAACTCTCCATCGCGGATGTCGAGCGAGATCCCGTTGAGGACGGGAGCGGAGCCGAACGATTTAGAAACTCCGCGGATTGATACGCCTGCCAAAGGAACCTCGTCATCTGGGTCGCCATCGCCGATAATGATTATAGAACCATTGACGCATGACGGTTTAATGACAGAGGTCTTGGCCAAATGCGCAAAACCGACGCTGGGCTCTACCGCCGGACATGAGATGCGCGCCCGGCCCGGCGAGGATTTGTCCTAACGGGCGCGAGCCTTTGTCAATCACGAGACTTCAGTCAATCACGAGATTTCAGATGTCCACGAGTAGGCTCACGCGGCCAGCGCTGTAGCAGGTTTCGGCATAGACGACCGGGCTGTCCTTGCTGTCGACCTGAACGACCTCGGTCAACAGAACGTAAGCGCTCGTCGGCATCTTCAGATGCGCCGCCTCTTCGCGGCTCGGCGGCCGCGCACGAATTCGGATTGTTTTGCGTCGAAAATCCTTCACGCCGATGGACTTGAATATCTTGCCGAAAGAAAAGTCCTCCGTCGGGCCCTTACCGATTGCCTGGAAAGCTGCCTCAACGTTCGGCATGCGCTGCAGCGGAAAATAGTTGTAGTTATAGTTGACCGGAAATCCATCCGCTTCGCCGAGCAGAGTCACGAAGAGAACTGGGCTGCCGGGCTTGATTTGAAGCGGCGTAGCGATCTCTAGTGGAGCCCGAATTCTTTCGACCGCGATAACTGTACGTGAGGGCGCGCGATTGCCATCACGGAGGTTCTGTTCGAACCAACTTCTGGCACCGAGACGCAATTCAATGGGATTTACGACGGCGAAGGCTCCCCGCGCACGCTCGATCCTCACAAAACCCTCCGTTTCCAGATGTGAGATCGCCTTGAGCACGGTGTGTCGATTGACGCTGAAACGTGCAGCAAGCGACTCACTGGAAGGTAGGCGCTCGCCCGCCGCGAAAGCGCCACTTGCAATATCCTCGGCGAGGGCATCTCCGACCTGTCGCCACAGGCTAATACCCGCCCGCTCAATCCGATTTGAATTTTCCTTCACCGCTGAGCTTCCCTTGCTGTGCACAGAACCGTAGCTGTTTTGGAAATAGTTGTATAGAACCTTTGACTCTAAACGTTGTATGGTTATAGACTGAAGGTCCGTAGCGGCCAAAATTCGGCTGCGAGCGATTTCTTTTGCAAGATACAACCCAGCTTCCATGGAACTCCAAGCTCCGCAAGTTTGCCGACCCAATCAAGAAATCTCGCTTGTTGATTTCACTCGTTCATTGCCGCCTGCGGTGCCTAGGCTTGATATCAAGTTGGCTCGCGCGATTCAGCGGCTTCGTTCTGAGCATGGCCTGGACCCATTGGTTCATGGTGGCGCCGCGCGCGGCTCGTCCAGCGGAAGACTGGGTGGGGCGCGCTATCTGGCGCCACGCCTTGGCGATGCGATTGATATCGAATGCATCCTCACGACAAATGGGACGCAAAGCGCGCTGCTTATTCTGCTTCATCATTTGGTTGGCAAAGGTGGTCGATTGTTAGCGGAACGCTTGTCTTACGGGGCCTTACGTGAGCTTGCCGGGATGGCCGGCGTGCAGTTGGTGGGACTCGATGTCGACGAGCATGGTATTTTGCCTGACGCCTTCGAAAGAGCTTGCCGGAACGGCGGCGTCCGCGCCCTTTATTGCAATCCCACGGTGCAGAATCCGACGACGGCGATCATGCCGTTATCCCGTCGGCTCGCACTTGCAGACATTTCCCGCCGTTACGGCGTGCCAATCATCGAGGATGACGCCCTTGGACGCCTGCATCCCGATGCCGTGCCACCGATTGCCAAGATCGCGCCAGACGTCGTGTGGTACGTGATGAGCGCGACGAAAGGACTCGCACACGGGTTACGTTTGGCATACTTGGTGGCGCCTTCGCGGGCGCATTGCGATTCGGCGCTGACGCCGGTCGAACGGCTGTCGTTCTGGACTGCGGCTCCATTGTTGGCCGCAGTCGTTGCAAATTGGACGCTAACGGGCGCGGCGGATTTGATTTCAGGGGCGATCCGAGAGGAGAATAGAGCGCGAGAGGCTATTGCACGTCGCGCCTTAGGCCGCTTCGGCCTTGTCTCAAAGCCGGCTTCGATGCATGTCTGGCTGCCGTTGCCGCCGCCATGGACGCGCGACAGCTTTGCACGATCGGCAGTGGCTGCTGGGGTATTGATTAGGAGCGCCGAGCTCTTCGCCGTAGACAATCAGCCCGTGCCGAACGCAGTGCGATTGTCGCTTTCGACGCCATCGAACCGGAAAGCGGCTGAGATCGGCATCACCCGGATAGCAGCACTCCTCGAGTGCGGGCCCGCGGATTAAGTGATTCAATCTGCTCGGTGCTCAACACGCTGTTAACCGAGACGCTACTGGAACGGAGTCACCATGACCTCGAAATTGCGAAAAAAAATAGCTGAAGATCGGCTGTTACATGTCATGGCGGCTCACAGCCCCTTATCCGCAAAGCTCGTGGAGGAGGCAGGGTTCGATGGAATCTGGGCTTCAGGCTTTGAACTCTCGGCTCTTTATGGCCTGCCTGATCTGTCCTTCGTCAGCATGACTGAGCACCTTGATATGGTGCGTGCAATGTCAAATCATACGACGTTGCCCATCATTGCCGATATTGATACTGGCTACGGCAATGCCATCAACGTCACCCATGCAATTGCCGAATACGAGCGTGCTGGTGCTGCCGCAATCGTCATCGAGGACAAAACATTTCCCAAGGTATCTAGCCTTGCGACAACAGGCCGGCAGGAGTTACTCCGGATCGAGGAGTTCGAAGGCAAAATCGCCGCCGCCCTTGCTTCGCGGCGAGATCCTAACTTTGTGGTCATCGCTCGCACCGAAGCATTGATTGCGGGCTTGGGGGAGGCGGAGGCACTCAAGCGAGCGGCAGCATATGAATCGGCTGGCGCCGACCTGATCCTGATACACTCCAAGCAGAAGACACCTAATGAGGTAGAAAGCTTTGTGCGCGCCTGGAGCGGCCATGCTCCTATAGTCATCGTGCCGACCGCTTATCCCGAAATGAACGCGGCGCGGATCTCTGCGTTGGGCAAAATAAGAATGGTCATTTACGGCAACCACGCAATCCGAGCGTCTGTGACGGCAATGAAGGATGTGTTTGCGCGCATACGCCGCGATGGCGGCATTCATACGGTGAACAAGGATATCGTTTCCGTCGAGGAAATTTTCCGCCTGCAGGGAATGGACCGCGTGAGGCTCGTTGAGAAACAGTTTCTACGCTGAGGTTTTTGGCCGCGTTTTCTAGCCGGAGCCGCGGACAACGAGGTGCTCGACGGGCTGGCCCGGCCACGCCGGCACATAGCATAAGCAGGAGGTTGTTCGTCCTCACTAAATGGACCGCAACCCTCGAGATGATGTTCTTGGAATTTGGCTTTTGGGAGCATGCGATGATTGATTTTTTGCACCATCCTGTTCGGCCAGAATCCGGAAGCGCTCGTCGCTCAGGAGAACTGCCTCGCCTGCCGAGATTCCGGCAGCCACGACATGACCGCGAGGTAATAGCGGGCGTGCAGCGCGCCGGTCTCGAGCCATCATCTGCAGATTGCGCTCGAGACGATCGAACCTGGCGCGCATGTCGTCAAAGTGTACGTTTTCAGGTGAAGCAGGCTTCATAAAACCATCGGGCGGCTTCTACGATCATGCTTTTGTCGACGCCCGGACGGTCGGCGGCGACCTCGAGCGGTCACAGAGTGCTTTGTCGAGCCTGACGGTCACCTTTCGGGCCGCCGAACAGAGATGCTTGCGAGGCACTTAGCCGGCAGCTCGAACTCGATCACGTGCAGATCGAGTTCGAGCTGCATGTCCTTTCTCCTTCCCAGGGCACACCAGCCGACGCCGCAGCGATTGGTTTCGATGAGGTGATTGCACCTGGCAGAAGTGACAGAAGGACATCAGCGAGAGTGCTTCAATCGATTGACGATGCCGAGCGCAGTCTGGCGTAGCGAAAGAAAGAAAGAAATGGCCAGTCGATCAGGTAGGGCCGGCTTTGTCTTGTATCGCATCAGAACTCCCCGCTTCATACGATTCGAGACTGACTTCCTTAGGAACGCTCGATCCGCTGGAAAGCCGCCGTCCAAGCGCTTCGACAAAGCGATCGTAGCGTTCAGCGCCCTTGGCGCGCGCTGCAGGGCTCAACTGCTCCGGCAATGCCGGAGTAGCCGTCAACCAGAAGCGGATGAACAAAGCAATCGTTTCCAGCGCAACACCGTCATTTCGTTCAAGGCGCTCGAGCACACGCACGATTCGGTCGAGCCGCTTGGCTATCGCCGCTTCCCGCCGCTCGGAATCATCTGGAGATAGGAATGAGGCGATGGCAGCCTCGGCAACCAGCGATTTGGGCTTGTCCTGACGTTTTGCAAATGCCTCAAGGCTGCGAAAGATCTCTCGATCGAGGTAGATGCTCAGCTGCGCCTTCTTCATCTCGGCCTCCTCAAAGGCCCACCTTATCGTCCGGGTCGAGGCTGACCGAACGTGCAAGCCCCAGCATCGAGCGGTTCAGGACCGTCGCTTGCGCGGCATCAGCATCGCTGTCATCGAGCACGGCATCGAATTCGTTGTCGGCGCGCGGCGCGGTGATCACGACCTCCTCCTGCTGGGGCAGTGCGGGCTCGCGTCGAATGCCGCCGTTCGCATCGCGGACGTTGCGCTTTAATGCGGTCAGCAGACCGACTGAGGCCGGAATCGGTGTGCGGCCTGACCAATCATCGGGCTGCGAGATCAAGCCAGCTGGAAGGTTGCGCGACGGGCCGAATAGCCGGCTTTGAAACTGCGGATCTTCGTAGTAGCGGACCTTGCGCGCGCGCACCGGGTGCACGCCGGAAATCATCACAATGGCATCGCTAGGCGAGAGCTGCATGACTTCTCCGGGCGTGAGCAGCGGACGTGATGTTTCCTGACGGCTCACCATCAGATGCCCAAGCCAGGGCGAGAGTCGATGCCCGGCATAGTTCTTCATCGCGCGCATTTCGGTTGCGGTTCCGAGCGCGTCCGATACGCGTTTGGCCGTACGCTCATCGTTGGTCGAGAAGGCAACGCGGATATGGCAATTGTCGAGGATCGCGTGGTTCGCCCCATAGGCGCGCTCGAGCTGGTTCAGGCTTTGGGTGATGAGAAAGCTGCGGATGCCATAGCCTGCCATGAAGGCGAGCTGGCTCTCGAAGAAGTCGAGCCGGCCGAGGGCTGCGAACTCATCGAGCATCAAGAGCAGTTTCTGCCGCCGCCTCTCAGTATCGAGGCTCTCGGTTAGCCGCCGACCGATCTGGTTGAGCACGAGCCGCATCAGAGGCTTTGTCCGGGCGATGTCGGACGGTGGCACCACAAGGTAAAGCGAGATCGGTCGGGGTCCGTCGACAAGATCGCGAATGCGCCAGTCGCTCCGCCCCGTGACCTTGGCTACCACGGGGTCGCGGTAGAGCCCCAGGAAGCTCATCGTGGTCGATAAGACACCGGAGCGTTCATTTTCACTCTTGTTGAGGAGCTCCCGTGCCGCCGAAGCCACGACCGGATGGACCCGCTCGCCCAAATGGGGCGTCGCCAACATTGCGTTCAGGGTCGCCTCGATCGGGCGCAACGGGTCCGACAGGAAGTTGGCAACGCCGGCAAGCGTCTTGTCTGGCTCCGCATAGAGGACGTGGAGAATTGCCCCGACCAGCAGGGAATGGCTGGTCTTCTCCCAGTGATTGCGACGTTCGAGCGCGCCTTCGGGATCGACGAGAATGTCGGCGATGTTCTGGGCGTCGCGGACCTCGCAGTCGCCGCGGCGAATTTCGAGCAGAGGATTGTAGGCCGCGCTCGCCGGATTGGTCGGGTCAAATAGCAGCACTGGCCCAAAGCGGGCGCGCCATCCGGAGGTCAGCTGGAAGTTCTCGCCCTTGATGTCGTGGACGATCGTGGAGTTCGGCCAGGTCAGCAGTGTCGGAATGACAAGGCCGACGCCTTTGCCGGAACGGGTCGGGGCAAAGCACAAGACGTGCTCGGGTCCATTGTGCCGGAGGTAGCGGCCATCAAAGCGGCCGAGCACCACGCCGTCAGGCCCCAGAAGTCCCGCACGGCGAACCTCCCGCGCATCCGCCCAACGGGACGACCCATATGTTGTCACATGCTGAGCTTCCTTTGCCCGCCACACCGAAAGGAAGATGGCAACGCCGACCGATGCGATCCCACCGCTTGCGGCGATGCACGCTCCCTTGACGAAGATGACAGGCGCGTAGGCGTCGAACTCGAACCACCAAATGAAGAAGGCAGCCGGTTGGTAGATGGGCCAGCCCGCGATCATGAACCAGGCGGGCCCGAGCTGCGGTTGGAAGGCCAGACGCCAGGCCGTCCATTCGGTGGCCCCCCAGAGGAAGCCGAGCACGACCATCGAGACAAAGAGCAGTTGACCCCAAAGAATCTTCGTCGCGGGCATGGCCAGAATTGATGCGCACCGCGAGGATCCATTCAACGGCAATCCTTTTGAGGTCGCGGTGTCGCGCAGCATGGCGAGGAGATCGGCGGGTCAGAGCGAAAGGTCGCGCTTGCGCCCAAAACTCCAGTCGACCCCGCCGGGACCGGCGATGCCGCTGACCTGTTTGCCGAGCTCACGCTCGAGCGACGGGGTCCAGGGCACGAGCTGGAAGCCTAGCCCATTGTCGATCATGGCAAAGCGACCGGAGGCGAGCGAGATCCTTTGGCGGTATACCCCGGAAATGTACTCTCCCGCCTCAGCGGGCAAATGCGCCAGCGCTGTTTCATAGGCCAGGCGCCGACCGACGCTATCGAGCTCACGATTGCGCAGAGTGCCAATCAGGTTGCGGCCCAATGTGACTTTGTCGCCATCCCGGCGCGCAAGCCCCTGCTCGACCAGCGTATCGATCCGGCGATCGAGCGCGGCCCGAACCTCGGCCCCGAATCCGCCGCGCGCAAGAGTGGCGGGCTCACGAGCGACGAGGCGCCGATCGAGCCAGGTCGCCCCTTCCGAAGCCACCTGCTGGCCGAGATTAAGATCTGAGCGGACGGCAAGCGCGATCCGCTGCCGGCCCCTCGTATCCTCGAAGCGACGCAGCTCGACAATACCGCCAAGCCGACCATCACCGGACGAATCGATATCGGGGAGCCTGAGATGATGCACACGCCCGTCGATCCCATCGACGACGGCGAATGCCGATCCCTTGAGCTCATCATCGAGCCCACGGGCGATAAGGCGACCGATGACGGGTTCGCCATGGCGTTCGCCTTCGAGCGCCCAGGAGGATGGCGCACGAGAGGCGCCATCCTTTGCGAGTGTCTTGTGCAGCCGCTTGATGATATCGCCGCGTTCCCCCAGCGCACGCAAGCGCAGCTCCGTATCAGGGGCAAGAACCCAACGCGCGGGACCGGCGGGCTCAGCGAGCCCCAGCCGCTCGAGTGTCCGCATCCGGCCAATCCGGATCTCGCGCAACGGGTCGGACCCGCCACCGCGCTCTGGCCGCAGATCGATCACCCCGTCCGTCCGTCCCGCTTCCCGAGCAAGCGCGCGGTCGAGCCGCGTCCAGCGCTCGGCCGACACCTCTGCCTCAAGGCCGCGCCGAACCTCAAGCTCCGATCGGGGACCAAGCTCGCGCGTAACGAGATCACCCGCGCGGGCTCGCAGGCCCTTGCTGATATAATCGCGGCTGATCACCAGATCGGAACTATCGTCTGCGCGGCCGCGCACAAGGATGTGGATATGCGGATGCTCAGTGTTCCAATGGTCGATGGCGACCCAGTCAAGGCGTGTACCGAGATCGCGTGAGGCCTGGTCCATCAACTCGCGCGTAAAGCTCCGTAAACTTCCCAGTTCGCCGGCATCATCCGGCGAGACGATGAAGCGGAAATGATGCCGATCGTTCTCGCAGCGCTCAACAAAGGCCCGGCCATCTGCGCCATCTCCGGCAGCATCGAATAGTTCACCACGCGATCCATCACGGGTGACGCCGTCACGCCGCAGGTAACCGACATGGGCCCGCAGGCTGCCTGGCGAGCGCATCCGCCGCACGACACGCGCCTTGACCATGGCACTGCGGCCTCGATTTTGGAGGAGCCGGTTGGCGCTAAGGGTCGCAGCGCGCCCACGGCCAAACCGGCCGCCACGACTGCCGGTACGACGTGAAAGACCCCCAGCTTTCTGCGCGGCTTGGAGCGCTTGCGCCAGGAAGGGCTTTGTTCGCGGCCCGCGTGTCGAGCCGATTCGGCCTGGGCGGATGCGGAAATCATCGTTGCCCGTCATCTTGGTCACCGCAATGTGGAGAAAGCTGAGCCAAAACCGCGTCGTGGCGAAAATGCCAATGTGTGCCGGATCTTCGCAATGTTTGGAGCGTATCTGAATTTACTGGCAATTCTCACCCGACCGACCGCCCGCACCTTGCGGCTTTTATCCTGCCATCCGCGGTCGGCTAGTCCCTGCTCCTTTCCCAGCACTCTCCAATTCGCGACAAACTTCGAGGATACGCGACGAAATGCGATTACGATCATCGGGACTTCCCTTTGGTTGATCGCGGCACAAAGAGCCGGCTCGCGCCAGGTACGAAGGCAATCGTTCCCACGTTCGCCAGGTCTTTCGGACTGTTCAGTGAATGCAGGGCTGATGTCGATCTTGGATCGACCGACGCGCCATCGGAGCGGTCAAAGAACAGTGCTGCCTGCCGCCACGGAAGAGTGCGTCGGACGGCTAAAGTCGCAGACTCGTCCTGTTTAATGCCGATCAACCTTACGAGCCTGGCGACGTAAGCCTGCGTTTCCCGAGGTAGTGGTCGCCCCGTCGCCAAATGCGCCTCGTACCGTTCCGGACCCACGTTGTAAGCTGCAAGAAATCCTGCCGATCCAAAGCGGTCGAGCAACTCGCGAAGATAGGCCGAGCCTGCGAGAATGTTATCGCGGGGGTCAAATGGGTCGGCACCGAGCTTGTAGCGAATACTTAAGGCGACCCAGGTCCGGAGCATGATTTGCATCAGGCCCAACGCTCCCCGAGAGGATACGGCGCCCACGTTTCCGCTGCTCTCGACCTGCATAACGGCACGGATCCAGTGCTCCGGGATCGCAAATTGGCGGGAGGCTTCAGCGACGAAGCCGGCATATGGATCGACATACTGGGAGCTGAGCGAATTGGAGCCGAGCGCCGGGATTGCGTTCTCAGCCCAAGTGTTCGACGAGAGTTCAGGAACCGATACGGCTCCCAAGGCGCAGACCGCCAATGCAAGGATTGAAACGCAGGCCCTTGCGCTCGCGAAGGAGACGGGTAGCTGGTTCGGCCGCTGGGTGGGAGGCCATCTCCGACAGGCACCGCGCACGATCGTCTTCAACAATTTGGCCGGGACGGAGGGAAGGTGTGGCGATCCATCGACCGGCGAGATTGCACACCCGCGAGGCAGGCTGAGCAACATCAATCTCCCTTTGTCCACACGGGTAGCGCTTGTCCGATCACGGCGGATGCTGGAATTGGCCCGAAGTAGCGGCCATCAAAGGAGTCCGCGGATTGCCAGTTCATGAGAAAGACCTCGTCTGGCGCGATGAGGCGGCATCCGAGCCAAACCGGCAGCGGCCGGCCACGTGCATCGCGCTCCCGCGCCAGTCCCATCTCGATGCTGTCGACGGAGACGACGAGGGCATGTCTGCAAACGGTTTGTCCCGGCAGCGCCAGGACGCGCTTGAGCATGGGAACGCCGGTCGGCAGATAACCGTTCAAGTCCAGGAAGCTCGCAAGTGGCTCGGGCGGGCGAACCGCCACGAGCTCAGTGACAGTCAATTGTCGCGCGGGTTGCAGACGATAGAAGCCGATCGGAACACTGTCTGAAGCGTTCCAGATGTACGATGGCGGCGCCTCCCTGTCCCCGCACAATGCGAGAGCGGCCGATCCGCAGACCGCAAGCATAATTGACAGTCGACCCATCAGAGCTCCCGTCTTCGGCGTTGCAGCCAAGCCTGATGCCGCGCCCGGGTGTAGGGTCGCGGGTTTTCGTTGACCGAGAGACGGTTGTGAACGTGATGCCAGTAGTCTGGCGCCGCATCTGCAGGATTGATATCAAGTGCTTCCACTGCATCAATCAATTGCAGTGCACGCTCGACCTTCGTCCATCCTGACAATCGCATCAGGCTTTCCCCGCCGGGATTGACCCAAGGGACGGTCGAATATCGCTGCCGGGGCGCTGCGGCGCGCAAAATGTCAATGCGGGACAGAACGGTTCCAAACTCGTTGGACGTCCAGCGCACGAATGCGAAAATGCTACCGGTCGCAAATGACAGAACGCGGCGGTGGCGGTCAATGATCTTTTCCGACACGGGCCGGCCGAACCGAATTCGGTTCTCGAACCGCCCTTCGACCCACAAGAGTTCGACGGTTGTGATATCGCTCATCTGGCGGCTCCTTTGTTCAGAGACGTCGCTGGTCTCCGCCAGCAGGCGCTTTTCCGCTGACGAATGCCTGCAACAAAATTGGCTGCGGCTGAGCGGTTGTGGTGAAACCCAGTTGGGCGTCGTTGCGGAATTCTCGCGGCGGTCATCTTGCCGATCGCAGACGAGAGGATCTGATCCGTTCGGAGCAATCCGAGGGACTCAGGATTAGCAGCGTTAAGCAGGCGGGAAGCGGTTGCAGAGCAGGTCCTTGGCCGCGATTTCCGTCCCCGATAGTACGAAGGTCCGGTCCCGGATGGCACGAAAAGTCTGGCCTCTGATAGAAGGATGCAATTCACAGGCTTTCCTATGGCGTCGAGATGCGCCCGCACCTTCGCAGCCGTTCTGCAAAGGGGACACACCTGAATTGGCGCGAAGTTCGATCGCTCTACACCTTCAGTGTCACTGGTGATGACAAGCCGATACCCGGACAGAGTTTGGCGACGGACGAACTGGCGCAGGTCGTAAGCAAAGTGCCTGAGCGGCGATCGGCCGTCGGACTTAGCGGGGAGCTGTACGAAATCAAAGCTGCAGCCGCCCGTTTGACGGCAGCCATGTTTTCGCACGAGGCGATAGTGCCTGCGTTCAAATCCGCCAGTTAGATCGAAGCAGGCTCGGTCGATGGTCAAAACGTGTGCGTCATTGAGAACACCCGTATAGAACCAGTTCGGTAAGATCAGTTCGATTCCGCAGGCATGGCGGTGCATATCTGCCGTTTCCTTATTCGTTGATCCAGGAGAAGGGGTGCCGTCGGCGCTCAGTGGGCTTACGATCGCGCCACGACCGTTGATGATTGCAGCCGATCGAGCGCAGCCTTGCGGCGTTCGCAGTCGCGCACGCTGCTGCCGCAATCTACGAAGATCAGGATCTCGCGTGGGGTGATCGCCATCAAGGCGGATGTTTTCAAGCCGGCATCCCGAGCCTCGACAATCGGCGAAGTGGCCCAGATCCAAACGTCCGCATCCCAACTCGGTTCCATGCCATAATCCGGCACAGCCTCCACGGGAATCATGATTGTCGCGGCGTCGAGGTCGATCGGCACAATCCGTTTCGATTTTGCCGGCGAGAACAACGGATATGCCGTCAGGTCTGACGCATCGCGCGGCACCGGATCGCCGGGCAATGAGCGAAACAGATCTGAGTTGACCGCGCTCTGAGTGACGTTGCCCATAAGCAGGGCATGTGTCGTTCGACATGGATCAGCGCCGTTCCTTGCCCGCATACGGAATGGGTGCGTGCCGCTTTGCAGGCAAGACCGTGCCTATGCCGGGATCGCTGGTCGATTTCTTTGCTCCGCGGTCCACCCAGGCTTTTAAGTCTTCGAGCGCATAAACAACGCGCCCACCGAGCTTGCGATAGATCGGCCCGGTGCCATAGGTGCGATGCTTTTCCAAAGTTCGGCCGGAAAGGCCGAGAAAGCGTGCCGCTTCGGGGGTTCGTAAGTATCGCGGCGGCAAGCCGGCGGTCGGATCGGACATTTGGAGGCTCCGTACTCATCTGGAGGGCTCGCGCGTCTGATCGCGGGCCGACGAGCATGATGGCGGAGTAGAAGAACTTAAGGGGATGCCGAAGATGGGGGGATGTTTTCGGCACCCCTGCTCTGTTCCCTGCGAGATGACGGGCAGAGCACTATCGTCGATCTCCAGAACTCAGCATCAACAGGTTACGCAAAGCGATAGTCAGCTGGTCGTTCGTGGGTTTTAGAGTTGCGCTTAGGAATCGTTCGAGGTCGAATTACTTGCGCGATGGCGCCGTACGCATTGATGTATCCTTCAACGGCTCGCAGCACCGACGTCAACTTCGCGGCGCTTGGGTAAATGAACAGAGCTCCTGGTGGACGGCGCGCGATTGTGCGCCACGGACGATATAAGGCGTCTGCGCCGATATCGAAAGCTGCATCGAGCGGCAGTTTGACCGGATAACGGGCAAAGTACTGATTGGCGTGTCTATTTCAGATAGAGGGTGCGTTGAACGGATAGGCATCAATCCACGCTCTGAATGTGATCGATCAAAACTATCAATTTTCGCCGATATTACGAATGGCAGATGATAAGGCTCAGTTTGGAGAGCTCAGAAATCGGGATGGGTTGTCATCTTCGCCACGGCCCTGAGAAGGATTCTAAGGTCTGCGGCGAGCATCGGTCGACACGAGCCCATTACGACCATCTTCCTTGCCTGGCGAGGTGAACGGCATGTGGCGGCTCGAAACGACGGACTTCCTCGGTCGCGTAGCCGCTTTTTCCAATAAACCACGGTATAGCTTTTCCGAGGCTCTCTAGACCGCTTAGTTCTGTGCGACTGAGCGATGTTTGGGGGCTCTGGCCTCGCAAGGAATTGGTCGCAGCGGATTGCAGGTGCAGTGGTGCAGTGCGTGGCTGGCTAAATGGAATGAACCTAGATCGTGCGAACCATGGATGGGCTCGTCTTCGAGGTCCCCTGCGAATGGGAGCGAAGATCGCAACCTGTCCGCAACAACACGATACAACCAGCAATGTATGTACACATTTCCTTAAATGGGGTGTGCCGCGTCTGCGTCGATCCGAAACGCGCAGTGGGCGGTCATGCAGCGAAGAAGCCAAAGCCAGACCACAATGTCATCGGATGTAGTCGCGGCATGATGTCATCGTCGTGGATGACACTCACTTGAGGATGGGGATGGTTGAAACCTATCTGAATCGCCATTGCTGGTGATGTTTCTTTCGACCGGACGAAGGGTTTAGGACGGGCGCTCGATCTGTCCAAAGATAGGATGTTGAATGATGAACCACGATGTAAGCCATTCGCCTGCGGTGTGCTTTCTTCTCGGTCTTCCCCGCGCGGGGACGACGCTATTGGCACATTTGCTTCAGCAGCACCCGGATATTTTGGCTCCGCCTGAGCCCTGGCTCATGTTGGCACTTGAGGCCTTCGGTAAAGTGGACCACCGTCACCCAGCCGGCGCATCTCTGGTTCAGACCGCAACCTCGGAGTTCTTGGGGCGAATAGATCGAACGAGCGTTACCCGCGCTTTTGCCGATGCAGCTTATGGCGGGTATTTGACCGCCGCGGGCAAACGCACCCTCATAGACAAGACGCCGCGCTATTGGACGGTGCTCGACTTTTTGGATACCCTCTATCCGGAGGCACCGCGACTCGTTCTCATGCGCAATCCCTACGCCATTGCCGCATCGCTGAAATCGACGTGGGGCGTCCCTCTCCTGGCCGCAAGTTCTCCGTCCGCGATCGCTTCGTGTCTCGCCGATATCGCGTTGGGCCAGCCCACGCCTGCAATCGCATCTTCTCTCGCCGATCTCGTTCTGGGCCTACCCGCGCTAGCAGCGTACCGCAGTCGACCTCGGACGCAGGTGGTACACTACGAGGCCCTTGTGGCGCACCCCGACGAGGAAATTCGGCGCGTGCTCGCCAGCCTTGGTTACGTTCCGATCGACATGGCATCGGCGCCGATGGGGCAAACTGACTATCTTCGGTCCAGCACTTTCGGAGATCGCAAGATCCTGGAGAGAAAAACCGTCGATGACCGCTCAGTGCAGGCTTGGCAAACCGACCTGAGCATCGAAGAGATGCAGGTCGTGACCGACCTGGTTGGGGCGGAGCTTTTGATAGAGC
>NZ_JBBIAR010000103.1:0-27201 GCF_054185165.1 Bradyrhizobium sp. UFLA05-109
CAGGTCTTCTATTTGCTGAATAGCCGTTACCTGCTCGATTCGTCGCTCTCCGTGAGGGCGCACACGGGCAACACGTACTTGCCGCTCGGCATCGCTGCCGTCGTGATCCTGCAACTGATTTTCACCTATGTACCACCGGTTCAGGCGATGTTTGGCAACGAACCTATCCCGGCTTGGGTGTGGCCCTGGCTTGTCGCGGGCGGATTGCTGTTCTTCCTCGTGGTGGAGGCAGAAAAGCTTGTCATTCGCTCGTCAAGCTCCCTGCGAAAGGTTGTTGTCGCCGCGGAAGCAGGCGCATGAGACGGCTCGTCTCGAGCCTCGGACGTCAAGCTTCACGCGCAAGTTCCGCGCGAGCCGCGGCCAGCTCCTTTTTCTGCTCAGGGCTTACCTTCGGATATGCGAGATCGAGCTTCTCCACTGCCTCCACGATTGCCGCGGCGACGACAAGACGGGTGAACCACCTGTTGTCGGCTGGCACCACGTACCACGGCGCTTGCTCCGATGCGGTGGCCGCGATTGCCGCTTCGTACGAGCCCATATAGTCCCGCCAGTACTTGCGCGCGTGCACATCCGATGCCGAGAACTTCCAGTTCTTCTCCGGATTGTCGAGGCGCTTCATGAAGCGCTTCTTCTGCTCTTCGCGCGAGAGATGCAGGAAGAACTTGAGGATGACCGTGCCCTGCCGGGTCAGGTAGTCCTCGAAGTGCGCGATGTCGGCCAGCCGTTCGTTCCAGATCCGGTTGCCCACGAACGACGGTGGCAACCTCTGCCGCTTCAAGATCTCTTCGTGAACGCGCACAACGAGGACCTCTTCGTAATAGGAACGATTGAAGATTCCGATCCGCCCACGCTCCGGCAGACGCGTGACGTAGCGCCACATGAAGTCGTGTGCGAGATCCTCTTGTGAGGGTTGCTTGAACGAAAAAACCTGGCAGCCCTGCGGATTCACCCCCGACATGACGTGCTTGATGGTGCTGTCTTTGCCGGCCGCATCCATGGCCTGGAACACCAGCAGCAGCGACCAGCGGTCCTGGGCGTAAAGCATGTCCTGTTCTTCCGCGAGCCATCGAGTGCCCCGCTGAAGAAGCTCGGCAGCTTCGCCCTTTTCCATATTCAGACCGCGCGTGTCGCCGGGGTCGAAGTCTTTCAGCTGAAAGACCTTGCCGTTGGCAATGCGGAACGGGTGGATGTACTTCTGGATCTGGTCGAGAATTTCTTTTCTCGGCATGGAGTGTCCTCCGCCTCAAGACAAAGACAATCTCACGCTGCGCGAGAGCGGTGCGGGCCAAGCCGGAAAGCCGGGTCCTGTTCGCGCGCAACTTTGACGTTAGACCTCTTGAGGTCGCGTCGCACCGGTTATTTTTTCAGTACCTGGAGACGAGTTACGTCGGTTCTTGCACGATTCACTTGGCCTTGCGGCGCAGGAAGGTCGGGATATCGAGAACGTCTTCCTCGATCCAATTGCGTGCCGTAGAGGAACGGCCGTACGGATCGAGGCCCCGCGGCGCCGCATTCCGCGCATATTCCGAAATCGGCTTTGCGGGACTTTCCTCGGGGCGGCGGGTCGCCGGCGGGGGCGGCGGGCTCTCCAATGGCGGCGCCGGTTCGCCGTGCTCGATCCGGTCGGCGAGGCGACGGCCGTCATTGCCCAGCCTGGCGGCGAGTTCGGCGATTGAGCTTTGCGCTTGTTGCACCTGGCGTGCCGGCCCAAGATTATCGATGCCGGTCGCCACCACCGAGACTCGGACTATACCGTCCAGGCGCTCATCAAAAGTGGCGCCGACGATGATGTTGGCGTCCTGGTCAGCCTCCTCGCGAATGCGGCTGGCAGCTTCGTCGACCTCGAAGAGTGTCAGGTCCTTCCCGCCGGTGATCGAGATGATGAGGCCACTGGCTCGCTTGATCGACGGGTCCTCGATCAATGGATTGGAAATCGCGGCCACGGCGGCGTTGAGCACGCGCTTTGCGCCCGAGGCCTCGCCCCTGCCCATCATGGCTTTGCCCTTCTCGTGCATGATGGAGAGAACGTCGGCAAAATCGAGATTGATCAGACCTTCCTTGACGATGAGGTCGCTGATGCAGGCAACACCCGAATAGAGCACCTGATCGGCCAGGGCAAAAGCGGACGCGAATGTGGTCTTCTCGTTGGCCACCCTGAACAAGTTCTGGTTGGGGATGATCAGCAGGGTGTCCACCGCTGTCAGGAGATCCGCGATGCCTGCTTCGGCAAGGCGCATGCGGCGCTGGCCCTCGAAGTGGAATGGCTTGGTAACCACGCCAATGGTGAGAATTCCAAGCTCGCGCGCGGTTCTGGCGATGACAGACGCTGCCCCGGTGCCGGTACCGCCGCCCATGCCGGCAGTAACGAACACCATGTGTGCGCCCTTCAAATGATCGCGGATCGCGTCGATCACCTCTTCGGCTGCGGCGCGCCCAATTTCGGGCTGTGAGCCGGCGCCAAGGCCTTTAGTCACCTGGGTGCCCATCTGGATGACGCGCTTGGCCTTCGACATGGTGAGCGCCTGCGCGTCGGTATTGGCGACGATGAAGTCGACGCCTTGTAACCCGGCTGCGATCATGTTGTTGACCGCATTGCCGCCGGCGCCGCCGACCCCGAAAACGACAATGCGTGCTTTCAGCTCGCGCAGATCGCTGATGTCAGTCATTTTTGCCTCACGCTTACTTCGACGAGTTGGAGAATGTGAGAGCCGGGATGGCTACTTGCATGCTCTGCGGTCGGCTTCCACCAAGTCGGCAAGGAGATGCCCCAGCCGGGACGTGGCTTGTCCGTGGCCGTCGATTGGACTACCGGGTCGGCCGCCGGTTCGCAGCGAGCCTTCAAGTCGCGCCGCCGCCTCCTTGGCCGCCGTCGCCTCGGCAGTCGCGTGCAGCAGTTCAGTTGTCAGGCGATCGGCGCGCTCTCGCTCTCGCTCGAAATCCGCCCGATGACTGGCTGCTGTTGCTTCGAGCCGTGCGACCTCCGCCTGCAGTGCCAGGATCTTTTCTGCTTGCAGCGCGACGTCGCCTGTTTGCCGACTTCCGGGTCGTCGGGGCGCGTGCCGTATTTCAGCGAGATCAACGCTGACCAATGCCTTTCCATTATCTGAAAGTGAGCACGGCAAGCGGCGCCGCTTGGCGAGCGAACGAGCGGCCAATGGCGAGATCTTGAGCCGGGAACCAAGTGCGGCATATGTCAGCGTCTCAATAGGCATCGGTTGTCCTCCTGGGACTGGACCGGGCGGGGGTGTGCGCTGATGACGTCAGGCTAGGCCGCGATGGTTAACGGATTGTTAACGCGCTGGCGCCTATCTTCTTCTGCACGGGAGGCAGGCTCACGAATCAGGTGAGTCTCGCGCTTTCGGCGAAGCCGCAATCTTATCGAAATTTCCAACTACGGCTCGCGGATTGGATATGTCAGCTGATTCGGTAGAGGATCGCGATACGTGAGGATATTGCCATGGCATTCTTCAAGCGTGAGCTCGGCCCGGTTGAGCGCTTCGAGAGCGCACTGAAGAGCAGGCAGGCGGAGCGGCAAAAACTGGCCGACCAGCTTGGTCTTGCCGAATCCGTGCTTGCGGAAACACGCGCCGCTGCCGAGCGGCTGGCGATGGCTGGTGCCGGCCATGCCAAGCTCGCGCGCGCGGAGGCCGAGCTGCGCTCGGTTGAGGATCGGGTCAAGACAGCGCGCGCGGCCCTCGGAGAAAGCAACGAACAGATCGTCGCAACCGAGCGTGCGCTGGCCGGCGCCATAGCGCAGCGCGATCGCGAATTGCTTGCGGATCGTATCGAGGCGCTTGCGGCGGCGATCGATCTGGCCGTCCCGGGATTTGCTTCGGGCGCAGCCGCGCTGGTCGACGCCGTCGCCAAGGGTGCAGTGACGGTGGCGGAGGCGACGCGCTTCTCGGCCAGCGTGGACGACGTGCGTCGCGAGGTGCTGTCGGCCGCGGACCTGGTCCGCTGGGAGCTGAGGACACTGGCGGCGCGCACACGGGTGGGCAACGTCAATACCGCGCCGCCGCCGCCCGCCGCCACGTGCTCGCAGCCTCCGGAGGTCGAGCGGCAATTGATCTACACGCTCAATCCGCTCAAGTGGCAGGAGGGCGGCGAGTCGCGCAAAGCGCCTGCCTTCGCGCTGGTCGAGCTGCCGAAGACGCTGCTGCCGATCGCCCTGCGGCACCAGCATGTGGATTATCTCAATGCGAGGCGCGTGCAGACCCTGATGCACGTTCATGGCAGCGGCGCGGGGCAGGACGAGACATCTTGGGACGATCCCCAGATCATCGATCTCGATGCCCTTACCGACGAGGAGGAGGCGAGTCCGCAGGCTGACGTTGCTTGAGCGCGACTAAACGCTGACGGTTTCCTCGATCGCCTTCTCTATCCGGGGCGCCACCTCGATCAGGTGCTGTTCCTCTGCACGTTGACGTGCCAATGCGGCTGCGCGCCGACGGGGCGGATTTCGATCATCTCGTCGACAAGGTCCAGCAACCTTCGAGGATATCGACGCCAATCGAACCTTGGGGCTAGACCCCTTGGGATTAGAACCCTTGGGATTAAAACCCTTGGGCTAAACCGTCGTCTGGTCGAGTTATACCGAGTCACTAGCCCGACCGTACCTCAGCACGTTCACTTCATACCTGTGCGCAATGGCATCAACCGAGTGCCCGGTGCTACCTAACGAATGCAGACTAGGAAGCAACGGAACCGGCCCCGCGAGCAGGCAGTTGCAGGACAAGGTCGGCGGCGTAACGCCCGCCGCCCTTTCCCGCGATCGAGCCGCCGCTCCAGTAACTGGTGTCTACTGCCACAGTTGGTTGCGGAGAGTGCGCCATGAGAAACATCGCCGACCTCCTCATGCGGTTCTGGCAAGCGAGCCAGCCCGCGTCCCATGCTCAGGTTGCGGCGATGGCCGACAATCGGGATCGATCCAGCATGGCCGATTTTGTCCGCATCCTGCAGGCCTACGATCTAGACCAGTACGGCAGGAGTTAGGGGCGATCGCGTCGGACCGCATGGCGTCCAATTGTTCTGCAACTGTTGCGTCCGTTCAGGGCACAAGCGGCAATGATCGCGAGATGTCCACTCAGCCGTCAGAAGCCGATCTACATCCTTATCGGTGCACGCCCGGGCTCATCCCTTGCGATGTTCTGTCGCAGTCGATTGCCATGGAGGCGGACTCACAATCCAGTGAGCTCTGAAAACGACCGCGAACTCAGCGCCCTAGCGCGTGTGACATTGAGCCGCCCGCAGCATGCGTTGCGTCGCAGCACGCGCATTCTATTTTGACCGGGCCGGCCGCGCGGAATCGTTTCGTGCGTGCCGCTTTGTTCAACAACATCGGGGCACCCCACTTCATGTCAGGACTTCGAGCGCGATCGGCATGCGTTGCAATGATGCTCGCGGCCCTTGCGCCGCTGCTTGCGGGCTGTGATGAATCCAGCTCCGCGGTCTCCGCCGTTCAGCCTTCCGAACCCGATGTCAGCATCGTCGTCGTCAAGCAGCAAGCGCGCGCCGTGGTGCGCGAGCTGCCCGGCCGCATCGCGCCGACACGCGTCGCCGAGGTGCGGCCGCGCGTCTCCGGCATCGTCGTCGAGCGCCTGTTCCGCCAGGGCAGCGAGGTGAAGGCGGGAGACGCGCTCTATCGTATCGATCCGCGGCCGTTCGAGGTCGAGGTGATGGCGAACGAGGCCGGGCTCGCCAAGGCCGAGGCCGCCCTGATGCAGGCGCAGCAGCAGGCGCGCCGTATCGCCACGCTCACCAGTCAGCGTGCCGCGCCGGAAGCCGAGAACGAGAAGACGATCGCCGCCGAGCGCCAGGCCCAGGCCGAAGTCGAGGGCCGCAAGGCCGAGCTCGCGCGCGCCAGGCTGAACCTCGACTACGCCACTGTGCGCGCGCCGATCGACGGCGTGGTTGGTGCGGCTATCGTCAGCGAAGGCGCGCTCGTGGTGCAGAACGAGACCAATCTCGCCACCGTCCAGCAGCTCGATCCGATCTATGCCGACTTCACCCAGTCGGTCACCGAGATGAACCAGCTTCGCCGCGCCTTCGAGAACGGCGACCTCGATCGCATCGCGGCGGATGCCGCGAAAGTCCGCCTCGTGCTCGACGACAACACGACCTATTCGCTCGACGGCAAGCTCTTGTTCTCCGACGCCAAGGTCGACGCCCATACCGGCCAGGTGACGCTGCGCGGCGAGTTCCGCAATCCCAAGCGCGAATTGCTGCCGGGCATGTATGTCCGCGTCCGCATCGATCAGGGCATTGATTCCGATGCGATCGCGGTGCCGCAGCAGGCGATCCAGCGCAATGGCGGCGGCGGCAGCGAGGTGTTCGTCGTCAAGGACGACAACCGCATCGCGGTGCAGCCGGTGCGCACCGGCTCGGTGCAGGACGGCATCTGGTTCGTCACCGACGGACTGAAGGCCGGCGACAAGGTCGTGGTCGAAGGTTTCCAGAAGTTCGCCGCCGGCGACAAGGTCAAGCCGCAGTCCTGGGCCGAGGCCGATGCGACGGCAGATGCCCAGCACGCTCGGGCCTTGCGGTAACGCGCCATGCCAAGCTTCTTCATCGACAGGCCGATCTTCGCCTGGGTGGTCGCGCTGTTCATCTGCTTGATCGGCGCGATCTCGATCCCGCTATTGCCGGTCGCGCAATACCCGATCATCGCGCCGCCCTCGATCTCGATCTCGACCAGCTATCCCGGTGCCTCGCCGGAAAACCTCTACAACAGCGTCACGCGGCTGATCGAGGAGGAGCTCAACGGCGCGTCCGGCATTCTGAATTTCGAATCCACGAGCGACTCGCTCGGCCAGGTCGAGATTATCGCCAATTTCGTGCCGGGCACCGATACCGGTGCTGCCTCGGTCGAGGTGCAGAACCGCATCAAGCGCGTCGAGGCGCGCCTGCCGCGTGCGGTGATCCAGCAGGGCATATTGATCGAGGAAGCGTCCAGCGCGGTGCTCCAGATCATCACGCTGAACTCGACCGATGGCAGCCTCGATGAGGTCGGGCTCGGCGACTTCATGATCCGCAACGTGCTCGGCGAGATTCGCCGCATCCCTGGCGTCGGCCGCGCCACGCTCTATTCGACCGAGCGCTCGCTTCGCGTCTGGGTCGATCCGGCAAAACTCGTCGGCTATGGGCTGACGGCGGATGACGTCAACAAGGCGATCAGCGCGCAGAACGCGCAGGTGGCCTCCGGCAGCATCGGTGCCGAACCGTCGACGGCCGACCAGCGCATCTCCGCGCTGGTGCTGGTCAAGGGCCAGCTCTCCTCGCCGGACGAATTCGGCGCCATCATCCTGCGCGCCAACCCCGATGGCTCGACAGTTCGGCTGCGCGATGTCGCGCGGGTCGAGGTCGGCGGCCTCAGCTATCAGTTCAACACCCGCCTCAACGGCAAGCCGACCGCGGGCCTCTCGGTACTGCTGTCGCCGACCGGCAATGCGCTGGCGACTGCGAGTGCGGTCGAGGCCAAGATGAAGGAGCTGTCGCGCTTCTTCCCGGCCAATATCAGTTACGAGATTCCCTACAACATCACGCCTGTCGTCGAGGCCTCGATCAAGAAGGTGCTGTCGACGCTGGTCGAGGCCGTGGTGCTGGTCTTCGTGGTGATGTTCTTGTTCTTGCAGAACATCCGCTACACCATCATTCCGACCATCGTGGTGCCGGTGGCACTGCTGGGCGCCTGTACCACGCTGCTGCTCGCCGGCTACTCCATCAACATGCTCTCGATGTTCGGCATGGTGCTCGCGGTCGGCATCCTCGTCGACGATGCCATCGTCGTGGTCGAGAACGTCGAGCGCATCATGGCGGAGGAAGGCCTGCCGCCGAAGGAAGCGACGCGCAAGGCGATGTCGCAAATCACCGGCGCGATCATCGGCATCACGCTGGTGCTGATGGCCGTGTTCGTGCCTATGGCGTTCTTCCCGGGCTCGGTCGGCATCATCTACCGCCAGTTCTCGGTCACGATGGTCGCCGCGATCGGCTTTTCGGCGTTCCTCGCGCTCTCGCTGACGCCGGCGCTGTGCGCAACGCTGCTCAAGCCTGTCGCGGCCGGTCATGGCCATGCCAAGAAGGGCGTCTTTGGCTGGTTCAACCGAATGCTCGAAGGCGGCAAGGAGGGCTATTCCCGCACCGTCGGCTTCTCGCTGAAGCGCACGGGACGGCTGATGCTGGTCTATGCCGCGCTGCTCGTCGGCCTGTCCTGGGCCTTCGTCAACCTGCCCGGCGGCTTCCTCCCCGTCGACGACCAGGGCTTTGTCACCACCGACGTGCAGGCGCCGTCGGATTCGTCCTATGCCCGCACCGAGGCCGTGATCGAGAAGGTCGAAAAATATCTCGCGATGCGCCCCGGCGTGAAGGACGTCACCTTCCTCACCGGCTTCAGCTTCTCCGGCCAGGGCATGAACACCGCGCAGGCCTTCATCACGCTGAAGGACTGGTCGGAGCGCGGCCCCAAGGAGTCTGCCGCCGCGATCGTCTCAGACATCAACCGCGACCTGTCCTCGATCCGCGACGCCAAGATCTCGGCGCTCCAGCCGCCGCCGATCGACAATCTCGGCAACTCCTCGGGCTTCTCGTTCCGCCTCCAGGACCGCGGCCAGAAGGGCTATCCGGCCCTGATGCGCGCCGCCGACCAGCTCATCGCGGAGGCCAATGCGAGCCCCGTGCTGCAAAAGGTCTATGTCGAGGGTCTACCCGAGGCGGGCGTGGTCAATCTCGTGATCGACCGCGAGAAGGCCGGCGCGTTCGGTGTCACCTTCGAGGACATCAACAACACCATCTCGACCAATCTCGGCTCGAACTACATCAACGATTTCCCGAACCGCGGCCGCATGCAGCGCGTCGTGGTGCAGGCCGACGCGCGCGACCGGATGAAGACAGAGGACATCCTCAACTACAACGTCAAGAACAGTCGTGGCCAGCTCGTGCCGTTCTCCTCCTTCGCGACGGTCGAATGGTCGCGCGGGCCGACGCAGATCGCGGGTTTCAACTACTACCCGGCGGTGCGCATCTCGGGCGAGGCGAAGCCCGGCTTCACCTCGGGCGATGCGATCGCCGAGATGGAGCGGCTCGCCGGCAAATTGCCGCGCGGCTTCGGCTATGAATGGACCGGGCAGTCACTGCAGGAAAAGCTGTCGGGCTCGCAGGCGCCGTTCCTGCTCGCGCTGTCGGTGTTCGTGGCGTTCCTGTGTCTGGCCGCGCTCTATGAGAGCTGGACCATTCCGCTCGCGGTGCTCCTGACCGTGCCGCTCGGCGTCACCGGCGCCGTGATCGCGGCGATGCTGCGCGGCTTGCCGAACGACGTCTATTTCACCGTCGGCCTCATCACCATCATCGGCCTTGCGGCGAAGGATGCGATCCTGATCATCGAGTTCGCGAAGGACCTGCGGAAAGAAGGCAAGCCACTGGTGGAAGCGACCATCGAGGCCTGCCGGCTGCGCTTCCGCCCGATCCTGATGACCGGCCTTGCCTTCATCTGCGGCGTGCTGCCGATGGCGATCGCGCATGGTGCCGGCGGTGCCAGCCAGCAATCGCTCGGCACCGTGGTGATGGGCGGCATGATCGCAGTGGTCATCCTGGCACTATTGATGGTGCCGGTGTTCTTTGTCTCCGTGCAGCGCGTGCTGGCGGGAGATCGGGAGAAGGTGGTGAAGGGGAACGCTGAAGCGTACGGGCCGCCGTCTCCCGTGAAGCCATAAAGTACGGCGTCATGCCCTCGCGAAAGCGGGGGCATCCAGTACGCCGCGGCGTATGCGTATCCAACGAACGTCTCTGAAATACTTGATCATCCGCTTTCGCGGATGATCACAGCGGAGAGGGCGGTGCAGCGTTCTGCCTACCCGGCCGACTTCCGCAAAATCTTCACCAGCTCGCCGTGCACGAACTCGTTGCCGCACACGACGTGGCCGGTCACCAGCGCATCGCCTGGGGTTGCGATGTCGCTGACGGTGCCGCCGGCTTCGCGCACCATGATCATGCCGGCGGCGATGTCCCAGGAATGCAAGTTGCGCTCCCAGTAGCCGTCGAGGCGGCCGGCGGCGACGAAGGCGAGGTCGAGGGAGGCGGCGCCGAAGCGGCGCAGGCCTGCGACCTGGTCCTGGATCGCGGTCATCTCGCGGCGGAAGGATTCGTGGTCGCCGCGGCCGATATGCGGCAGGCCGCAGGCGATAACGCATTCGTTGAGCTGGCGGCGGCCGGCCACCCGCAGGCGCTGGTCGTTGAGGAAGGCGCCCTTGCCGCGCTCGGCGATGTAGAGCTCGTCATTGGCGGGGTTGTAGATCACGCCCGCGATCACCGTGCCCTCGCGCGCCAGCCCAATCGAGATCGCGAATTGCGGGATGCCGTGCAGGAAGTTGGTGGTGCCGTCCAGGGGATCGACGATCCAGGTGTGGCTCTTGTCGCTGCCTTCTCGCGTGCCGCCTTCCTCGCCGATGAAGCCATAGCCGGGGCGGGCCTTGGCGAGGTCCTGGTAGAGGATCTCTTCGGCGCGCTTGTCGGCGAGCGAGACGAAATTCGCAGGGCCCTTCAGCGAGACCTGCAAGTGCTCGATCTCGCCGAGATCGCGCTTGAGGCTGCGGCCGGCGCGGCGCGCAGCTTTGACCATGACATTGATAGTTGCGGAATACAGCATGAGATCAGTCTTGATTTGCGGGAATTCGGCTGGAAGCCGCCGGATTTTGGGGACTGGGTGCCCTGCGGCCGGGCTGGCGTCAAGTCATTTGGTCCCGAGCCATTTCTTGGCGGCGGCATCGGCCTTGGCCCGGTCCTCGGGGGGCAAATCGGCCAGTTGCTTATCGAGATCGGGATCCCCCTTGCCGCCCGTCTTGGCAACCAGGTGCCATTTGAAGCCCTCGATCTTGTCGGCCGGCGTGCCCATGCCGTTGACCAGCACCCAGGCCAGCCGGTTCTGCGCGATCGGACTGTTTTGCCGGGCGGCCTTGCGAAGCAACGCCACTGCCGCGGGCTGGTTCTTCGGCGTGCCTGTGCCGTTGAACAGCGCGATCGCATATTCGAGCTCGGCATCGACATTGTCGGCGAGCGAGGCCGCCTGCAAAAGCCGCACGGCCCGCTCGATGTCCTTCGGCACGCCTGTGCCTTCCTTGTAGAAGGTTGCGAGCGCGTATTGCGCCTCGGGTAGCCCTGCATCCGCGGCCTGGCGCAGCAGCTCGGCCGAGCGCCTGACGTCCTGCGGCAGCGTCTGCCCGTCGAGATAGAGCAGCGCGAGATTATAAGCGGCCTTGGGCTCGCCGAGCTTGGCGGCGGAGGCGAGCAGCTTGACCGCATCGCCCTTGTCGACCGGGCTGCCGCGGCCGGCCATGCGCAGCATTGCGAGTTCGAACATCGCCTCGCGGTCGCCGGCATCCGACGCGCGTTGGTACCATTCGGCGGCCTTGACATAGTCGCGCTTGATGCCGAGGGCGTTGGAATAGAGCTGGCCCAGCATGGTCATCGCCTTGGGATCCCCGGCTTGCGCGCGCGGGGTGGCAAGATCGAAGGCGGTCTTGTACTGGCCGCGCTGATAGGCGCCGTACACCAGGTCGGCATTGGAATTGTCGGTCGGCGGCGCCGGGATCACGGTCGCGGCCGGCGGCGGGCTCGGCGAGGCCGAGGGCTTCGGCGCGGGCGCTGCCTCCTTCTTCTTGGTGAGTGCGTGCGGCTTCGCCGCAGATTTTTCCTTGGGATTTTCTTTGGGCTTCTCGGGCGCAGGGCTCGGCGTTGCCGCCGGCGGCGTCAGCGAGAGCTGTGCGGCCGCAGGCGCGGCGAGGAGCAAAAGAGCCAGGAACGATGTAGAGACCAGGGGCTTCATGATTGGCTGCTAGCCACGCCCCCGGTCCGCGGGCGCATCCGCATAGGCCTTCTTGATCGCGGCTTCCGCATCGACGAGCGCAGCCTTCGGCCCGCGAGGATCGGCCCAGATGAAATCGCCAATCAGCACGAAATCGGCACCTGCGGCGGCGAACTCGAAGGCTTCCGCCAATGAGATGGCAAAGCCGACGCAGGGCGGCTCGAACAGCTCGGCCCACCAGTCCAGCCGCTCCGCGACCGCTTGCACTGAGGGCCGCTGGCCCGTTGCGTCCGGTTCGCCGAACAGCACGTAATCTGCGCCCATCTCGCCTGCACTCATGGAATCATGGCGGGTGGCGAGCCCGCCGACGCCGGCGATGCGGTCGGGCTTCAGGGATGGCATGGCTTCTTCGAGTGCGGCGATGCCGATCAGATGCGCGCCATCGGCGCCGCCGCGCGCGACCAGCTCGACATGGCCATCGACGAGCAGCGCAGCGCCGGCCTTCTGCACGACCGGCGCCAGCGCCTTCACCCGCGAGATCATCGTGCGTTGATCGGTTTCCTTCAGCCGCACCAGCACGGCAGCGACGTCGGCGGCGGCGAGCAGGTCGGGCAGCTCGCCCAGGAGCGAAGCGGGATCGTCGACGAGCGGCGTCGCGAGATAGAGCCGCGGCGCCGGGCGCGCGGGAGCAGAATTGTTCGACAAGTCTAGGCCGCCTTCTTTTCGAGGCCGCTGTCCCATTCGCCGCGGCTGGCGAGTGCGTTCATCCGCGCGCGATGGGCGAAGGCCTTTTGACCGGTCGCGACGTTTTCCGCCTTGCCAGACCAGGCCTTCTGCGGCGCGGCCTGAAGCGCGCGGCCATAGGAGAAGGTCAGCCGCCACGGCAGCGGCCCGAGCCTGTTCATGGCATCGAGATGCGCGGTTGCCTCCTCGTCCGACTGGCCGCCGGAGAGGAAGGCGATGCCGGGCACGGCCGCCGGCACGCAGGCCTTGAGGAGGCGCACGGTCTTTTCCGCGACCTCCGCAACGGAGGCCTGCTTCGCACACTTCTTTCCCGAGACTGCCATGTTGGGCTTCAGCACCATGCCTTCGAGCGCGACGCGCTGCACGCGCAATTCCTGGAACGTCTTGTTGAGCACGCGCTGCGTCACGTCATAGCAGCGGTTGATGTCGTGGTCGCCGTCCATCAGCACCTCCGGCTCGACGATCGGCACGATCTGCGCGGCCTGGCACAGCGCCGCGTAACGCGCCAGCGCATGCGCGTTGACGCCGATTGCGGTCATCGAGGGGATGCCGCTGCCGATGTCGATCACCGCGCGCCATTTGGCAAAGCGCGCGCCACGCTCATAGTATTTCTTCAGGCGCTCGGCGAGCTTGTCGAGGCCGACGGTGACGAGCTCACCCGGGCACATCGGCAGGGCCTGCGTGCCTTCGTCGACCTTGATGCCGGGAATGGCGCCGCTCGCTTCGATCAGCTTCACCAGCGGGGTGCCGTCCTTCGCGTTCTGCCAGATCGTCTCGTCATAGAGGATGACGCCGGAGATGTGCTGGCTCATGGCGTCGTTGGAACGAAACAGCATCTCGCGGTAGTCGCGACGGTTGTCTTCGGTGGATTCCACGCCGATTGCATCAAAACGCTTCTTGATGGTGCCGGAGGATTCGTCGGCGGCGAGGATGCCCTTGCCGGGCGTAACCATGGCCTGTGCGACCTTGTTGAGCTCAGTCAGATTCATCGAGAGGTCCTCCCAAAACGATTCTGCCCTTGCCTGCGAAAATAGACCGTTCTCGGGCAATTGCCGAGTTAACGTTGGTCGCAGGGTAATGGGGATCGGAGGGGAGAGCGTCGAGCCACGAAGCACGCTGTCATTTCCGGGATGCGCCGGTAGGCGCAGGCCCGGAATCCATAACCCCGGTCCCTGGCTAAGGATTCCGGGCTCGCCGCTGTGCGGCGCCCCGGAATGACGGAGAAGGGAGTGTTCGCTCGCTCACGCGATCTTCGGGTTGAGCTCGCCCTTGGCATAGCGCTTGGCCATTTCAGCCGTCGTCAGCACGCGCTTGATCTTGGAGGCCTGGCCCGCGGTGTTGAACTCCTGGAGCCGCTGCTTGCACAGCTTGGTCATGGCTTCCATGGCCGGCTTCAGGTACTTGCGCGGATCGAACTCCTCCGGATTGTCCTTCAGGACCTTGCGGATCTGGCCGGTCATCGCCATGCGGTTGTCGGTGTCGATGTTGATCTTGCGCACGCCGTTCTTGATGCCGCGCTGGATCTCGGCGACCGGCACGCCCCAGGTCGGCTTCATCTTGCCGCCATTGGCGTTGATGATCTCCTGAAGATCCTGCGGCACCGACGACGAACCGTGCATCACAAGGTGCGTGTTCGGCAGCTTGCGGTGGATCTCCTCGATCACGTTCATGGCGAGGATGTCGCCGTCCGGCTTGCGGGTGAACTTGTAGGCGCCGTGCGAAGTGCCCATCGCGATCGCGAGCGCGTCGACCTGGGTCTCCTTGACGAACTTCACGGCCTCGTCCGGGTTGGTCAGGAGCTGGTCGTGCGACAGCTTGCCTTCGGCGCCGTGGCCGTCTTCCTTGTCGCCCATGCCGGTCTCGAGCGAGCCGAGCACGCCGAGTTCGCCCTCCACCGAGATGCCACCGAGATGGGCCATGTCGGTCACGGTCTTGGTGACGCCGATATTGTAGCCCCAATCACCGGGGGTCTTGCCATCGGCCTTCAGCGAGCCGTCCATCATCACGGAGGTGAAACCAGCCTGGATCGCGGTCATGCAGGTCGCGGGCTCGTTGCCGTGGTCGAGATGCACGCAGACCGGAATGTGCGGATAGATCTCGGTCACCGCGTCCATCATGTGCTTGAGCATGACGTCGTTGGCGTAGGAGCGCGCGCCGCGCGAGGCCTGGATGATGACGGGCGCGTCGACCTGGTTGGCCGCGTCCATGATCGCCAGCGCCTGCTCCATATTGTTGATGTTGAAGGCCGGTACGCCGTAATCGTTCTCCGCAGCATGGTCGAGCAATTGACGCAACGTGATCCGAGCCATCTGTGTTTTTCTCCCGTTTGGGCCTTCCGGCCAACTAACTTACTTGGTGCGCAAAACCTCGACGCCGGGCAGGGGCTTGCCTTCCATCCATTCAAGAAATGCGCCACCGGCGGTCGAGACATAGGTGAAATCGGAGCCGACGCCGGCCTGGTTGAGCGCCGCGACGGTGTCGCCGCCGCCCGCGATCGAAATCAGCTTCTTGGCCTTGGTGCGCTCGGCGGCGTGCTTGGCGGCCGCCACGGTGCCTCGATCGAATGGTTGCAACTCGAAAGCCCCGAGCGGGCCGTTCCAGACCAGCGTTGCCGCGTCGTCGATCGCGGCATGGATACGCGCCACCGACTGCGGGCCAACGTCGAGGATCATGCCGTCGGCCGGGATCGCATCGAGCCCATAGGCATGCGACGGTGCGTTGGCGGCAAAATGATAGGCGACAGTGGCATCCACCGGGAGGATGATGGCGCAGTTCGCGGCTTCGGCCTTCTCCATGATGCGCACCGCCGTTGCGGCGAGATCCTTCTCGGCCAGCGACTTGCCGACCGCAACGCCCTGGGCGTGCAGGAAGGTGTTGGCCATGCCACCGCCAATCACGAGCGCATCGACCTTGCTGACGAGGTTTTCCAGAAGGTCGATCTTGGTCGAGACCTTTGCGCCGCCGATGATCGCGATGACGGGCTTGGTCGGCGCTTCCAGGGCCTTCTCCAGCGCATCCAGCTCGGCCTGCATGGTGCGGCCGGCATAGGCCGGCAGCTCGCGGCCAAGGCCCTCGGTCGAGGCGTGGGCGCGGTGCGCGGCGGAGAAGGCATCATTGACCCAGATGTCGCCGAGCTTTGCCAATTCCGCGACGAAGGCGGGATCGTTCTTCTCTTCCTCTTTGTGGAAGCGGGTGTTCTCCAGGCACAGGATGTCGCCGTCGTTCAGCGCCGCTACGGCCTTGGCCGCAGGCTCGCCGATGCAGTCGTCGGCAAACGCAACCGGCTTCTTCACGACCTTCGCCAGCGCTTCGGCAACCGGCTTCAGCGAGTCCTTGGCGTCGCGGCCCTTCGGCCGGCCGAAATGCGCGAGCAGGATGACCTTGCCGCCCTTGTCGGAGATTTCGGTGATGGTCGGTGCGACGCGCTCGAGTCGCGTTGCGTCGGTGACGCGCCCGTTGTCCATGGGCACGTTGAGATCGACGCGCAGCAGCACGCGCTTGCCCTTCACGTCGACGTCGTCGAGGGTGCGAAATCTGGCCATGTCCTGATCACTCGTTAACTGGCGACGTTACGGCGCATCGCGCTCAGGTGGATTGCCTTCCTGCCTGGTCGTTACCTTGCCTCCCTGACGCATGCCGTACGCGATCAATGCGAACAGCAGGATGACGCCAGGAATTCCGATCCAGGCAGGAAGCATCGCGCCTCCGTTAGAGCACCTTGCTCATCGCAACGGCGGTGTCCGCCATGCGGTTCGAAAAACCCCACTCGTTGTCGTACCAGGACATCACGCGCACCAGCGTGCCGTTCTGCACCTTGGTCTGGTCCTCGTGGAACGTGGAGGAGTGCGGGTCGTGGTTGAAGTCGATCGAGACGTTCGGCGCCGTGGTGTAGCCGAGGATGCCCTTGAGCTGCTGCTCGGAGGCGCGCTTCATCGCCGCGTTGACTTCCTTGGCGTCGGTGGCGCGCTTGGCGACGATCTTGAGGTCGACGACCGAGACGTTCGGGGTCGGCACGCGGATCGCGACACCGTCGAGCTTGCCCTTCAGCTCCGGCAGCACGAGGCCGATCGCTTTGGCGGCACCGGTCGAGGTCGGGATCATCGACATCGCCGCGGCGCGGCCGCGGTAGAGATCCTTGTGCAGCGTGTCCAGCGTCGGCTGGTCGCCGGTGTAGGCGTGGATCGTGGTCATGAAGCCGGTCTCGATGCCGACGAGGTCGTTCAGGACCTTGGCGACCGGCGCGAGGCAGTTCGTCGTGCAGGAGCCGTTGGAGACGACCAGATGATTCTTGGTCAGCGTCTCATGGTTGACGCCGTAGACGATCGTCGCATCGGCGCCGTCGGCGGGCGCGGAGACCAGCACGCGCTTGGCGCCAGCGGTCAGATGCAAGGCGGCCTTGTCCTTCGAGGTGAAGATGCCGGTGCACTCCATCGCGACGTCGACGCCGAGATCCTTCCAGGGCAGCTTTGACGGATCGCGCTCGGCGGTCACCTTGATCTTGCCGCTGCCGAGGTTGATCGTGTCGCCATCGACGGTCACGGTTCCCGGGAAGCGGCCGTGCACGGAGTCGAAGCGGAGCAGATGCGCGTTGGTCTCGACCGGTCCGAGATCATTGATGGCGACCACCTCGACGTCCTTGCGGCCGGACTCGGCGATGGCCCGCAGGATGTTGCGGCCGATGCGGCCAAAACCGTTAATTGCAACGCGGACTGCCATCTTTCGTCTCCTTCAATGACCGTTGTCATCCCGCAGAACGCTGGCGCGCCTGCGAGGGTTTTTTAGGGCGGACGCCCGGTTCGGCCGGGCGGTACTTGATCATATGGGGAGTTTGGTAGTCCTTTTTCCCGGCAAGCTCAACTCTCAGGAAACGCGCTTCAGGACAGCGTTAACTGCAGCCTCGGCGGTAATTCCAAAGTGCTTGAAAAGGTCCTTGGCAGGCGCGCTCGCGCCGAAGGAATGCATGCCGATAAATTCACCATCCTGGCCGATCACGGCATCCCAGCCCCAGCGCACTGCGGCCTCGATCGCGACCTTGACCGGCGCGTTGCCGATGATGGCTGCACGCTTCGCCTCTGGTTGCGCTAACAAGAGCTCCAGCGAGGGCACCGAGACCACCCGCGTCGCGATGCCGCGCTCCGCGAGCTGCTTTTGGGCCGCGACCGCGATCTCGACCTCGGAGCCCGAGGCGAACAGCGTCGCCTTGGCTTCGCCCTGGGCTGCAACCAGCTCGTAGGCGCCGTACTGGCAGGGGTTCTCGTTGGCGGAACTGCGGAGCTGCGGCAGGTTCTGGCGCGTCAGCGCCAGCACGGTCGGACCGTCGATGCGGTTCAGCGCCAGCTCCCAGCACTCGGCGACCTCGATGGAGTCGCAGGGGCGGAACACGCGCATGTTCGGAATCGCGCGCAGCGCTGCGAGATGCTCGACCGGCTGATGGGTCGGGCCGTCTTCGCCAAGCCCGATGGAATCGTGAGTCATGACATACACCACGCCTGCACCCATCAAGGCGGCAATCCGCATCGCGGGCCGTGCGTAGTCCGTGAACACCAGAAAGGTCGCGCCGTTCGGCGCGAAGCCGCCGTGCAGGAAGATGCCGTTCATCGCCGCGCACATGCCGTGCTCGCGGATGCCGTAGTGGATGAAGCGGCCCTTCGGCGTCTTGGCGGAGAAGGCGACGGCCGACTTCGCCTTGTTGTTGTTGGAGCCGGTGAGATCGGCCGAACCCGCCAAGAATTCCATCGGCATCGCGGCCGCGATCGCCTCGATCGCCGCTTCCGAGGATTTGCGCGTCGCGACGTTGAGCGGATTTTCCAGAAGGCCCTTTTTGTGCGCCTTCAGCGCCTTTGCGAGCGACGCGGGGCGCTCATGGCGCAGGCGACGCTCGAACTCGGCGCGCTTGCGGCTGCCAAGCTCGCCGAGGCGTCCTTCCCATTCCTGACGTGCGACCGCGCCGCGGCTGCCGACCTCACGCCACGCCTTGAGCACGTCGTCGGGCACCGAGAACGGCTCGAGCGAGATGCCGAGATTTTCCTTGGCGGCCTTGAGCTCGTCGGCGCCGAGCGCCTCGCCGTGCGCCTTCGCGGTCCCGGCCTTATGCGGCGCGCCGTAGCCGATGGTGGTGCGGCAGGCGATCAGCGTCGGCTTGTTGGATTTTTTCGCACGCGTGATCGCGGCGGCGATTGCTGCCTGGTCCTGGCCGTCGATCTTCTCGGCGGCCCAGCCTGCCGACTTGAAGCGCTTCACCTGGTCGACCGAGTCTGCGATCGAGGTCGGGCCGTCGATCGAGATTCCGTTATCGTCATAGAGCACGATCAGCTTGTTCAGCTTCCAGTGCCCGGCCATGGCGATCGCTTCCTGCGACACGCCTTCCATCAGGTCGCCGTCGGAGGCAAGCACGTAGGTATGGTGGTCGACGATCTTCTTGCCGAACTCGGCGGCCAGCATCTTCTCGGCCAGCGCCATGCCGACTGCGGTGGAAATGCCCTGGCCGAGCGGGCCGGTGGTGGTCTCGATGCCCTTGGTGTGGAAGTTCTCGGGGTGACCGGGGGTCAGCGATCCCAGCTGGCGGAAGTGCTTGAGCTGGTCCAGCGTCATGTCCGCACTGCCGGTCAGGAACAGCAGCGAATAGAGCAGCATCGAGCCGTGGCCGGCCGACAGCACGAAGCGGTCGCGGTCGGGCCAGGCGGAGGCCTGGGCGTCGAATTTCAGGAACTGCGTGAACAGGACGGTCGCGACGTCGGCGGCTCCCATCGGCAGGCCGGGATGGCCGGACTTGGCCTTCTCAACCGCGTCCATCGAGAGCCCGCGGATCGCATTGGCCATACGGGTGTGATCGACCTGCGTCATGTCTGAAATCCGTCTGAAATGAGGCGCTTGGTGGCGGTGTACGCCCGCGCGGAAAGGAGCCTTTCGGCCGCTGGAAGGTCGGGGGCTGGATAGCATCTCGGTTCCGGGAGTCCAAGGCAATCGAACGTCATCCCCGGGCGAAAAGTTGCTCCAAGTTCGATCCGCAAAAAGCCGCAACAGTGATCGCGCGCGCCAGGAACCGGTCGGGGCGGGACGCCCGGCCCCGATCTATCGGTGCATAGTTTTGCCGCGGCGTTGCGCTTCGCTTCCCTGCCACGTAAATTTCTGCTTCTAAGCGCTTGCCGAACCGAGTCTTTTGCCAAGCGGCAAGTCCTGATGAAAAGGCCAACAAGGGTCCGTCGCTGACTGCATGAGCGATCGCGCTGCCAACAGTTCCGCCATGACGGAGTCCGCCGCCGTCGAGATCGAGATCGCGACCCGGAGACTTACGTCGGCGCTCGACGCGCTGGAGAGCGCGGTCGAGCGACGGCGCGATGCCGACCGCGACGAGAACGAGCTCGCGACGCGCATCCAGGCGCTCGGCACCGACCGCTCGCGACTTGCCGACGAGCTCGACGGTGCGCTGATGAAGGCGCGCAAGCTCGAGCGCACCAATCGAGAAATCTCCGATCGGCTGGATTCGGCGATCGTCACGATACGTTCGGTGCTCGATACCGGAGAGGATGGATGAGCCACATCAACGTCACCATCAACGGCCGGCAATATCGCATGGCCTGCGAGGAAGGGCAGGAGGTGCGGTTGCTGAAGCTCGCCGAAGGCCTGGAATCGCGGATTCAGAACCTGCGCGGAAAATTCGGCGAGATCGGCGATGCGCGGCTCACCGTGATGGCGGCACTCACCGCATGCGACGAGCTGGTCGATGCCGGCAACCGCATCCGCACGCTGGAAGCCGAGGTGAACGAACTGCGGGATTTCCGTAATGCCGCCGCCGAGCGCGCCCGGATGACGCAGACCGCGGTGGTCAATGCGCTCAATGCCGCCGCCGAGCGCATCGAGAAATCGACCCAGGTCCTGAACCGGACCGTCGGCAACGGGATTGCGATCGGCTGACGATCAGGTGGGCTGGCGATTCGTCAGCGTCGTTGCTAGATTGCGGAAAGCGAAGCTGTGACGCGCGTCAGGAGCCATATATCCCCGGGGCCTTATCGATCCTTTAGGGAACTGTCCCTGGCCGGGCCCGTGGGCTCGGACATATGGTGCCCACCTACTTTCGTAGGGAACTCCGGGATCGAGTGCTTCAACGGCGTTTACGGCTTCGCGCTTTTGTTTGCCTGGTTTGTGCCTGTCGATTTGCGTCCCCGACAAAGCGTGCGATTGAATTTAGTCTCGGTGTCATGCCCCGCGAAAGCGGGGCACCCAGTACGCCGCGCTGTCGAGGATTATGCTCTGGCGTCTCTGGAATACTGGATCGCCCGCTTTCGCGGGCGATGACGGCAGAACAAGGTTCTGCCTCAGGGAAAACGCTGATGTCCAACTCCAAAGCCGAACTCCGTGCCAAGGCTCTCGCCAAGCGCGACGCGCTCAGCGAGAAGAAGCGCAGTGCCGCCGCCGCAAAGCTCGGCAAGCGCGGCCTGCCGTTCGAGATCGTGCCCGGCAGCATCGTCTCCGGCTATTCGCCGATCCGCAGCGAGATCGATCCGGTGCCCCTGATGCAGAAGCTCGCGGCCGAAGGCGCGCGGCTGGCGCTGCCCTGCGTCACCACGCGCGGCAAGTCACTGATCTTCCGAATCTGGCATCCGAGCGACCGGCTGATGCTCGGCCCGCTCGGCATCCCCGAGCCCTCGCCGGCGGCGGCCGAGGTCATCCCCGACATCATGCTGACGCCGCTTGCCGCGTTCGACCGTCTCGGCCACCGTATCGGCTATGGCGCGGGACATTACGACTTCACCTTCGCGCATTTGCGCAAGACCAGGCATGTCGTCGGCGTCGGGCTCGCTTTTGCGGCGCAGGAGATCGAGGCTGTTCCCGCACTATCGCACGACGTCGCGCTGGATTATGTGCTAACGGAAACGGACGTGTTCGATTTCCGGAGTTCTGAAGTTGCGCATTCTCTTCGTGGGTGACGTCGTCGGCCGGGCCGGCCGCGCGGCGATCGCCGAGCACCTGCCCAACATGGTTCGCGGCTGGTCGCTCGATTTCGTCGTCGTCAACGGCGAAAATTCCGCCGGCGGTTTCGGCATCACGGAAGCGATCTATCAGGAGCTGCTCGACGCCGGCGCCGACGCAGTCACGCTCGGCAACCATTCCTGGGATCAGCGCGAGGCGCTGGTGTTCATCGAGCGCGCCGAGCGCCTGGTGCGTCCGGCGAACTATCCGCGCGGCACGCCGGGCCGCGGCGCCGCTCTGGTCGAGACCAAGAACGGCCGCCGCGCGCTCGTCATCAACGCGCTGGGCCGTGTCTTCATGACGCCGTTCGATGATCCCTTCGCCGCGCTCGAGCGCGAGCTCGGCGCCTGTCCGCTGCGCGAGGCGGCCGATGCGATCGTGGTCGATTTTCATTGCGAGGCGACCAGCGAGAAGCAGGGCATCGGCTTCTTCTGCGACGGCCGCGCCAGCCTCGTCGTCGGCACGCATACCCATGTGCCCACCGCCGACCACCAGATCCTCCCCGGTGGCACCGCCTACATGACCGATGCCGGCATGACCGGCGACTACGATTCGATCATCGGCATGCAAAAGGAAGAGCCGCTGCGCCGTTTCACCTCCGGGATTCCGTCCGGCCGTTTCGAGGCGGCGATGGGCGTGGCTACACTCAGCGGCGTCGCGGTGGAGACGGATGATGCAACCGGCCTCGCACTGCGTATCGCGCCGGTGCGTGCGGGCGGGCGGCTCGAGCCGGCAACGCCAAGGTTTTGGTTGAGCTGACTGGCGTCGCCACTCGTCCTGGCTTTCGCCAGGACGACCACGGGGAGCGCCTGCGCCGTCACCCCTGCCTAAACCCCATCCGAAACGCGCCCCAGTGCTTGCCCTTGACCGTGATCGGTGAGGACAAATCCTTCATCAGCACGAACTGGCCGCCGCCCATGTCACGGCGATAGGTTTGCAGCAGAAACGGTTTTGTGTTCGCCGCGACCTTCTTTACCGCGCGGTCGTTGAACAGGCGACGGTTACGGCAATTGGCGTTGTTCCAGACGGGGTCCTTGCCCTGCGGCAGGCGATAGTTCGGATTGTGGGTCGGCAGATAGCCGCCCTTTGCCCAGGCGACACAAAACACGATGCGCGGATCCGACTTCTGGATCGGGTCCTGGATCGCCGGCAGCACGCGGTCGGTGAAGTCGACGTAGCTGGTGAGAAATTGCTTGGGATCGGTGCCGGGAATCTCGCGATACGTCTCGTCCATGAGCTGATTGAGCGTGATCTCGCCGCGGTCGATCGCGGCCTCGAATTCGGCCGAGATGCGCCTGGCGGTGTCGACGACGACGTGGATTAACGGCGCGTCCGACGTCTCCACGCCGCTGTCGGCGATCAGCGCGATCAGGGCCTCGGAGGTGTCGAGCAGCTTTGCCACCCGCTCGTCGGCATTCCTGAGATCGCGCGAGGAGAGATCGACGCCCTTGGCAAGCTCGCTGAGCTCCGAGATCACGGTATCGCAATGGCCGAGATTGGACGTCGCGGCGCGCGCGACGCTGTCGATCTCCGCGCCCACGGACGCAAAGCCCTGCTGTACGCGGCTGATGATGCCCGAGATCTGCTGCGCGCCGTCGCCGGCGTTCTTCGCACGCAGCGAGGCCTCGCCGCTTTCACCGATCAGGCTGCCGATCTGGCCGTCGAGATCGCGCACGGTATCCGAGATCTGTTGCGTGGCCTGCCGGGTCGCTTCCGCAAGGCTCTTCACCTCGCTCGCCACGACCGCGAAGCCGCGCCCGGCGCTGCCGGCGCGCGCGGCCTCGATAGTGGCGTTGAGCGCGAGCAGGTTGGTCTGCTTCGCAATCGCCTCGATCGAGCCGGAGACCTTGGCGACCTGGCTCAGCGCCGAGCCGACCGCGGCGAGCCGCGACTCGATGCGCGCGACGGCTGCGACGAGCTCGGAGATGTGGCTGACCGCGGTCTCGACCACGTCGCGCGACTGCGCGATCTCGCCGACTGCGGTGGATGTCGTCGTTTGCACCGCCTGCGAGGCATTGGCGATCTCGCGATTGGCCGAGACCATCGTCTCCGCCGTCTTCTGTAGATGGTGAAATCGCTCCGACTGGCTGGCGACGCGGTTCGCGACCTCCTGGACGTTGCCGGCGATGTCGGCGAGCTCAACCCCGAGGCCGCCGATGCGATCGGCGAGCTGGTCTATGAGGCGTTCGGCCAGCGTCCGGTTGGATGACGTGTCCATGACTGCACGCTGCACGACGGACATGTTCGAACTTCCTCCAGTCGGAGTCGCCTATCGACTCACTGCTGCATTCCCATTCCGACAAAGCGTGATTCGCTTTAATGCTGATTCGCGCTTTGCCGTCTTGCCTGAGCGTGCACTCAAGCACGAATGACTTCAGGGCGAACTGTCATCGCGCTTCAGGTCTTTGTTTGCGCATGATCTTTTCGCAAGCGCTCCGTACTTCCCCGGATCATGCTTTAGAGCTTGTAGGCGGTCCGGAACCCGCCCCAATGCCGGCCCTGCACGCGGATCGGTACGTCGATCTCGCGCATCATCACCGTGTTGCCGTTGCCCATGTCGCGCGCGTAGCTCTGCACCAGGTAGGAGCGCAGATTGCGCGCCGCAGCGAGGCCCGCCGGGTCGTTGAAGATGCGCCGATTGCGACTGTTCGCTGTGTTCCAGGCGACATCGCCAGGGCGCTGCGGATGCGAATAGATATTGTTGTGCACCGGCAGGAAGCCGTTACGGTCGACCATGGCGCAGAAGGCCATGCGTGGGTCCCTGGCCAGAAATGCTTCCTGGAAGGAGGGGAGGGCGCGGTCGGCCCAGTCGAGATATCTTGTGCGGTACTGCTGCGGATTGGTGCCTGATATTTCAGCGTAGTCGGTATCGAAGAGATCGTCGAGCCTGACCGCGCCGCGCGCGACCGCCTGCTCGAAGATCTTCGTCAGCGCAGCGCCCGCTTCCATCGCGCGAGTCACGAATTCGGTGTTCTCCTCGTGAATCGACCAGAGCTTGTCCTCGATCTTTTCGCGCAGCTCGGCATGCGGCGAGACGAACTGCGCCCGCGCGCCGGCCTTGGACTGCTCGGCGATGCGCAGGCGGCAGGCGCCGATATCATGGAGCAGGCCATCGATGGTCTCGTGCACCGAAAGCCTCGCGGCATCCGCGCCGCCGATCAGGACGCCGTCCATCGCAATCTCGTAGACCGGCATCGTCGCGCGGCCGCCCTTGATCTCGAGCTTGAGATGGCAGGGCAGCCGCTCGGTCTTGCGGCGGGCGTCGCCGTCGCTCTGCCTGAGCAGCACCGCGCAGCGCGATTTCAGCTTCTGCGCGAACGTCGTGACCGCCTTGCCGGCGCTGGAGACGCTTTCGCCATGTGCCTCCGCCGCCTTGGTGGCGGCATCGATCTCGGCGGCGCTGTCGCCCACGGATATGATGAATTGGGATGCGGTCGCGGCGTTGCCAGAGACCTCGCTGGTGGTCGCGGTCTGCTCGGCGACCGCACCATTGACGGTGTCGAACACCGGGCGGATCGCCTCGATTGCCTGCGAGATGCGATGCACGGCTTCCGCCGAGCCTGCCGCGTCCTTTTGCAGCGCCTCGATCTTCCTGGTGATCTCCTCGGTCGCGCCCTGGGTCTGCACCGCGAGCGCCTTCACCTCGGTCGCAACGACGGCAAAGCCTTTTCCGGCCGCGCCGGCGCGCGCCGCCTCGATGGTCGAGTTCAGCGCGAGCAGCGTGGTCTGGCGCGCGATCTGCGCGATCAGGTTGACGACGTTGCCGATAGCGGCCGAGGATTCGCGAAGGCGGTCGACATTGGCGCGGGCCTCTTGTGCGGCGGCGCTGGCAGCATCGGCGAGCTTGCCGGCCTCGCGGACCTGCGCGCTGATGCCCTGCGCCGACTGGGTGAATTTCTCGGCCGCGCTGGCAAAGGTGGTCGCGGTCGATTGCGCGGCGCTGCTGCGCCCCGTGAGCGCGTCGGTGCGCTGGCGGATGGTCGCGAGCGTGTTGGCGGTCGCTTCCGCCCCGCCGGCGACCGATTGGGCGGCGCGCTCGAGCTGGCGGATCATCGCGCCGAGCTCGAGTTCCAGGAGCTCGAGAATTTCCCTGGCTGAATCGCCCTCCGGTGCGGCAACGGGCTCGGCGACGGCTTGGGCCGCCTGCGGGAGAGCCGCGTGCGCGGCCTGTTCCGGCCGACGTTTCCGAAGTAGTCCGAAGGCCATCAGGTCACTCTTGTCGGGGGACGGGATGAGGATATTTTCACATCCCGAAATGAAGTCAGGGTTAACAAGTGCCTATGGCGAGGCATCTGACCCTACGATATTACCTTCAAGTATGCTCTTTCATTCCGGGGGGCTCGCGGCCTATAAGGCCCGCGCTTCGATCCCTTATCTTGCCCCTTACCTTGGCTGACGATTCCTCAGAGACCACGCATGGCCGGACATTCCCAATTCAAGAACATCATGCACCGCAAGGGGCGGCAGGATGCGCAGAAGTCGAAGCTCTTCGGCAAGCTGGCCCGCGAAATCACCGTCGCGGCCAAGCTCGGCACGCCCGATCCCAACATGAATCCGCGCCTGCGCGCGGCCGTGATCGCGGCGCGCCAGGAGAACATGCCGAAGGACAATATCGAGCGCGCCATCAAGAAGGCGCTCGGCAGTGACGGTGAGAACTATGACGAGATCCGCTACGAGGGCTATGGCCCCGGCGGCGTCGCAGTCATCGTCGAGGCGCTGACCGACAATCGCAACCGCGCGGCCTCCGACATCCGCTCCTTCTTCACCAAATCCGGCGGCAATCTCGGCGAAACCGGCTCGGTGTCCTTCATGTTCGATCGCACCGGCATCATCGAATATGACCGCAGCGTCGCTTCCGACGATGCAGTGCTCGATGCCGCGATCGAGGCCGGCGCCGACGACGTCATCTCGGGCGAGAACGGCCACGAGATCTACGCCTCGACCGAAAGCTACCGCGATGTGGCCAAGGCGCTCGAGGCGAAGTTCGGCGAGCCGCGCAAGGCCGCGCTGATCTGGAAGCCGCAGAACACGGTGGCCGTCGACGACGAGACCGGCGAGAAGCTGCTCAAGCTGATGGACCTGCTCAACGAGCACGACGACGTCCAGAACGTCTACGCCAATTTCGAGGTGTCAGACGCGCTGATCGCGAAGATGGGTGGCTGAGGCCGCGCTCGTGTCCCGGACGCGGCGCAGCGCGAAGCGGTGCACCGCAGAGCCGGACCCACGGCGCCTCGATTGCGGCCGGCGGCATGGGCCCCGGTTCAGCAGCGCACTGCTTCGCAATTTGCTGCGCCCGGGGCACGAGACCTCGCACTTCCCCAGGGGACTTTCGTTCCGTTTCTGTTTCCCTCCCTCCGGCCAGCGGCTATCACTGGCCCATGACCGCGCTTCCGATTCGCCATCCCGTCCGCATCATCGGCATCGACCCTGGCCTGCGCCGCACCGGTTGGGGCGTGATCGAGGCCGAGGGCAATCGCCTCGTCTACGTCGCCTGCGGCTCGGTGGAACCGCCGGAGGGGCTGCCGCTGTCGAGCCGGCTGCTGGCGATCCATGAGGGGCTGGCTGCCGTGCTCTCGCATCACAAGCCGATGGAAGCCGCGGTCGAGCAGACCTTCGTCAACAAGGACGGCGTCGCTACGTTGAAGCTCGGCCAGGCTCGCGGCGTCGCCATGCTGGCGCCCGCGATGTTCGGCATC
>NZ_JBBIAR010000104.1:0-25613 GCF_054185165.1 Bradyrhizobium sp. UFLA05-109
CGGCTTCCCGCCCACCACCATCATGACAGACTTTCCAGACACAGGGACCCATAACCACAGGGAGTAGTTTGGCGAAGACTCGGAGTTATCAGCTTCGCGCCAAACCGCTCCCTGTGGTTATGGGTCCCGGATCTGCGCTCCGCTTCGCTACGCTTGTCCGGGACGACAGTTGAGTATGCGCTACGCACTCCTTGCCAGCGCGCCGTCGATCATGTTGACGGCGTTCTGGAGGCCGTAGACTGCGACGAAGGAGCCGAAGCGCGGGCCTTTCTCCTGGCCGAGCAGGACCTGGTAGAGCATGTTGAACCAGTCCAGCGTGACGCCGGGACGGCCGTCCTTGCCCTTCTTGACCTGATCGAGGAACGGCTCGCGGCGGCCGATCTCGTAGACGACGTTCTGGATGTCCTCGGCCGAGGCATCCTGCGGCAATTGCGAGAGCGCATCGCGCAGATCCTGCAACGCGGCGCGCTCCGAGTCCGTGGGCTCGCGGAACTGCTTCGTCGGCGCGACGAAATCGCGATAGTAGTTGATGGCGTAGCCGACCATCGCGTCCAGCTTCGGATGCGTCTGCGGGCTCACACCGGGGCGGTAGCGGCCGATGAAGCCCCACAACGTCTCGGCGTTCTCCGCGTTCGACGAGGACACCAGCGTGAGGAGAAGCTGGAACGTGACGGGCATGTCCGCCTTCGGCGGATGGCCGTTATGGAGGTGCCAGACGGGATTGCCGAGCTGCTGCTTGGCATCCTGCCGGGGAAAGCCGTCGAGGAACTGCTGGTAATCGTCGACATTGCGCGGGATGACATCGAAATAGAGCCGCTTCGCCGCCTTCGGCTCGCGATACATGAACAGCGACAGCGATTCCGGCGGCGCGTAGCGCAGCCATTCGTCGATGGTCAGGCCGTTGCCCTTCGACTTCGATATCTTCTGGCCCTTCTCGTCGAGGAACAGCTCGAAATTGAAGCCCTCCGGCGGCGTGCCGCCGAGCGTCCTCGCAATGGCGCCCGAGAGCTTCACCGAATCGATCAGGTCCTTGCCGGCCATCTCGTAGTCGACGCCGAGCGCGACCCAGCGCATCGCCCAGTCGGCCTTCCACTGACACTTCACATGGCCGCCGGTGACTGTTGTCTCGACCTCCTCGCCGGTATCAGGATCGACGTAAGTGACGGTGCCGGCGGCGACGTCCCGACGGATCATCGGCACCTGCAAGACCACGCCGGTGGTCTTGCTGATCGGCAGGAATGGCGAATAGGTCGCGCGGCGGTCCGGCCCGAGCGTCGGCAAAATGATCGCCATCACCTTGTCGTAGGCCGCGAGCATCTTCAGCAGCGTGGCGTCGAAACGGCCCGAATTGTAGTAGTCGGTCGCGCTGGCGAATTCGTAGTCGAAGCCAAAGCTGTCGAGGAAGGCGCGCAGCCGCGCGTTGTTGTGGTGCCCGAACGACGGATAATCGTTGGAGAACGGGTCCGGCACGCGCGTCAGCGGCTTGCCGAGATGCGCGGCCAGCATCTCCTTGTTGGGCACGTTGTCGGGGACCTTGCGAAAGCCGTCCATGTCGTCGGAGAAGGCGGTCAGCCGCGTCTTGATCTTGTCCTCGGTGAGCACGCGGAAGGCATGACGCACCATGCTGGTGCGCGCGACCTCGCCGAAGGTGCCGATATGCGGCAGGCCGGACGGGCCGTAGCCGGTCTCGAACAGCACCTCTTCCTTCGGGCTCTTCTTCAGCCGCGCGACAAGCGCCTTCGCCTGCTCGAACGGCCAGGCGTTGGATTGTTCGGCGAGCGCACGCAGATCGCTCGGGCTTGCGGCAGGATCAATAACGGACATTCAAGGGGCCTCCGGGCCGCGGAAAATAGCGATTTCCCGGCAGAATGCAAAAGTTGCAGCGCCTTTATCGCGGAATTGTAGGGTGGGCAAAGCGAAGCGTGCCCACCACTTCTAGAAACGGTGGGCACGGCGCTTTGCGCCTTTGCCCACCCTACGGCAGCTCGGTCTATTAGAAAGGGCTCACCGAGAAGTACCGCAGCCATAGGTCGGTGTAGCGGCCTTTTTCCCAGACGCGGAACAGCGCCCAGTTCAGCGCCTGGCGCAACAGGTCGTTGCCCTTGCGCACGGCGATGCCGACGCCTTCGCCGAAGAAGCGGCTCTCGATGAAGGGGCCGCCGGAGAAGGCGCAGCAATCACCGGAATCCGTACCGTTGATCCAGAACGCCAGCGAGATGGCGTCGCCGAAGATGAAGTCGACCTCGCCGCGGCGAAGCGCGCTGCGCAAGGCTTCGTCATTGGGATAGCCGTGCAGCTCGGCGTCGGTGAACATCGCCTTGAGATACGCTTCATGCGCGGAGCCCGCGATGACGCCGACCTTCTTGCCCTCGAGAGACTCGGGACGGATCTCCGGGATCACCGCGTCCTTGCGCGAGGCGAAGCGCGCCGGCACGCGATAGTAGGGATCGGTGAAATCGACACGCGCGCGGAGCTGCGGGCTCACCGCCATGGACGCGATGATGGCGTCGCCCCGGTTCGAGGAGAGCGCATCGATCAGCGTCTCGAAGCGGCGCATCTGCACGGTGCAGGTGACCTTGATCTCCTCGCATAGCGCGCGGGCAAGATCGACGTTGAAGCCGGCGGGATTGCCGTCGGCGCCGGTGTAGTTGAACGGCGGATAGTCGGTCTCGGTCAGGAAGCGGATCACGGTCAGGCGCGACAGGTCCGGCCGCTCGGGCCGGCGCCGGGGGTCCCAGAAACCGGGCACGGCCTGGGGGGCCGCTTGGGGCCCTGCTGGCGCCGGCTTGGCCGGGGCCTGCGCAAGCGCGCCGGGCGCCGCCGATAGCAGGCAGACACCGACCGCCGCCAGCCCGATCAGGAGGCGGCGGACAGTTTTGAGGGATTTCGCCTGTTGCGATGGGGCCATCGGCTTGAGATCAGCGGGATTTTTGGATCGGAGGGCCTTATAGACCATCCCGCCGGGAACGCGAGCGCCGATTGCGGCTGGGTGCAGGTGCGCTCCCTCTCCCGCTTGCGGGAGAGGGTTGGGGAGAGGGTGTCGCCGCGGGCGAGAATCCCAATTTGGAGAGAGCCCTCACCCGGCGCTACGCGCCGACCTCTCCCGCAAGCGGGAGAGGTGTCCCTAGAGATACCGCTTCAGCTCTGTGGCGGCCTCTTCGGGCAGGCGTTTCATGTTGAACGGCGCGACGAACCTCCCGTCGCGGTCCATCAGGTAGATCAGCGCGGTGTGATCCATGGTGTAGTCGCCGTCCTTGGTCGGGACCTTCTTGGCGTAGACGCGGTAGGACGTCAGCACCTTGGCGGTCTCGGCCGGATCGCCGCTGAGGCCTTCCAGATGCGGATCGAAGCTCGACAGGTAGTCCTTCATCGTCGAGGGCGTGTCGCGCTCGGGATCGACCGAGATGAAATAGGCGTTCACCTTGTCGGCGTCCTTGCCCATCGCGCGCAGCACTTCCGATATCTCGAACAGCGAGGTCGGGCAGACGTCCGGGCAATGAGTATAGCCGAAGAAGATCAGGGTCGGCTTGCCCTTCAGATTTTTGTCGGTGACGGTCTTGCCGTTCTGGTCGGTCAGCGCGAACGGTCCGCCGATCGCGGCCGGCTGCGCCACTTTGCCGACGCCGCCCATGGCCCAGAACATCACGAGCAGCCCGACGACGAGGCTTGCGGCGAAGGCGGTCACGATCACCAACGGGCGGGCAGTCCGGCTCATCGTGGAGGAAATCCCGTTTTACGGATCAGAAGCAGGCAGACAGGCCGGCCCTGATCATCTCAAAAAACACCTGGGTGCCGTAGTGGAACCACAGCGCCAGCGAGGCCAGTACCGCAAGCCCGCCGAGCCCCACGCCCGCGAACAGCAGCACAGACGCCGTCCTGCCGGCAGTGGGCGAATTGTCCGATACCCGATGCGCTGATTGCAGTGGTTGAGCCTTGACAATGACCGGGGCGAGACGCACCGGTTCCCTGCCCTCAAATAGGCACTGGCCCGCGCCTGGGCAAGCGCCACCGGCGGGCCAGAATAGCTCCCCGGATCAGCTCGTTCGGATGGATATCAGTGAAGCAGCTGACCCCGGGCCGACTCCAGCTCTTCCGCTTGCGGAAGAGCCCGGCGCGACGGGCGGCTGGTGGCAGCCTGCGCATCCATGTAGCAGGGCTTGTACATCGACTGGAGCTGCTTGCCCCTGAGGAAGATCATGTGCGGGGTAAGGCCGCCGCGCTGCGAAATCCAGCGCCGCACCTGCGAGGGATACATCGCATACAGCATCTGGGTCGCTTCGGGATTGGTGACGGCGCGGCCGTTGACGCCGAAATCCCAGGCAGCATGGAAGCCGAGCGTCGCATGCGAGGTCACGCAGATGCGATCACGCGGAATGGCGCCGAGGACGATGGTGCAGGCCGAGGCGCAGAGCCCGTCGATGATGACGGTCTCGCCGGACTGGCGCAGGTCCTGGTATCTGTCGACATAGGTTCCGATGCGGCCGCCACGGTCGTCGGCGATACGAACGACCGCGTGAGAGGCCCCCATGCCCGCGAACAGGAGAACCGCTGCGAGCAACCCCGTCAGAAACTTCATGTCCCCCGCCCCAGTCCCATTCGAATCTGTGTGTCAGGTCGTGATGCGCGGCTAGCGTCCGTCGTAACCGTGGTTTTGTCTAGGCGCGGGGGCTGGCTCAAAACAAATTCAAATCCGGTGTTGCGCCCGCGCTGCACTTGCCGGTCCCTTGGCCGTCCCAATCCCAAAGTGGAACAAGTTAACGGATTCTTGTGGTCCTCCCCTTGATCTCAGCGACGGCGGCTGACTTCAATCCGGATGATTACAGGGGAACTCAATGGCTGAGCAGGCGGACGTCATCATCGTCGGCGCGGGGTTGTCGGGGCTGGTTGCTGCAACCGAGATTGCCGATGCCGGCAAGCGTGTGATCGTCGTCGACCAGGAGGGCGAGCAATCGATCGGCGGTCAGGCGTTCTGGTCGTTCGGCGGTTTGTTTCTGGTCGATTCGCCGGAACAGCGCCGGCTCGGCATCAGGGATTCGTTCGAGCTTGCATTGCAGGACTGGCTCGGCACGGCGGGCTTCGACCGCGACGAGGATCATTGGCCACGGAAATGGGCGGAAGCCTATGTGGCATTCGCGGCCGGCGAGAAGCGCTCGTGGCTGCGTGCGATGGGCCATCGCATCTTCCCGGTGGTCGGCTGGGCCGAGCGCGGCGGCTATGACGCGATGGGGCACGGCAACTCGGTGCCGCGGTTTCACGTCACCTGGGGCACGGGGCCCGGCATCGTCGAGCCGTTCGAGCGCCGCGCGCGCGAGGCCATGAAGGGCGGGCGACTGACCTTCAAGTTCCGCCATCGCGTCGATGCATTGAATGTCACGAACGGCACGGTCGACGGCGTGAGCGGCAAAATCCTCGAGCCTGACCAGGTCGAGCGCGGCAAGAGCTCCTCGCGCAACGTGGTCGGCGACTTCGCGCTGAAGGCACAGGCGGTGATTGTCGCCTCCGGCGGCATCGGCGGCAATCACGATCTGGTGCGGCAGAACTGGCCGAAACGGCTCGGCGAGCCGCCGAGATTCATGATCTCAGGCGTGCCCGAACACGTCGACGGCCGCATGATCGGCATCACGGAAGGCATCGGCGCGCGGCTGATCAACCGCGACCGCATGTGGCATTATGTCGAGGGCATCCAGAACTGGTCACCGATCTGGCCGCGCCATGGCATCCGTATCCTGCCCGGCCCCTCCTCGATGTGGTTCGACGCCACGGGCACGCGGCTGCCGGCGCCGCTCTTTCCAGGCTCGGACACGCTCGGCCAGCTCAAATACATCATGTCGACCGGCCATGATTATTCCTGGTTCGTGCTGACGCAGAGCATCATCAAGAAGGAATTTGCGCTCTCGGGCTCCGAGCAGAATCCGGATCTCACGGGAAAAAGCTGGCGCATGACCTTGCGCCGCGCCACCAACAAGGGCGCGCCGGCACCGGTGGAAGCCTTCAAGAGCCATGGTGTCGACTTCATTGTGCGCGACAAGCTCGACGAGCTCGTACCTGCCATGAACAAGCTCGCCGGCAACGATCTCCTCAGGCTCGACCACGTCAGGATGCAGATCGAGGCGCGCGACCGTGAGATCGCCAATCCCTTCGTCAAGGACGCTCAGGTGATGAACATCCACAATGCGCGTCGGTATATCGGCGACAAGCTGATCCGCAGCGCCGCCCCCCATCGCATCCTCGATGCCGAGCACGGGCCGCTGATCGCGGTCAAGCTCAACATCCTGACGCGCAAGACGCTCGGCGGCTTCGAGACCGATCTGGACTCGCGCGTGTTCGGACAAGAGGGCCAGGTCATTCCAGGCCTCTACGCCGTGGGCGAGGCCGCCGGTTTCGGTGGCGGCGGCGTGCACGGCTACCGCTCGCTGGAAGGCACGTTCCTCGGCGGCTGCCTGTTCTCCGGCCGCAACGCCGGGCGCGCGGCGGCGAAGGCCGTGGGGTGACATCGTGCTGTGGCGGTGGGGCATTGGAGTTGTGGCTGCAATGCTGCTGTTCGCCGCACCCACTGGGGCCGACACGATCGACGTCAATGGCGTGACGCGCACGTTCATCATGATGCCGGCGCCGACCAAGCCGGCGCCGCTCGTCATCGTGTTGCACGGCAAGACTCAGCGCGGCGCCGACATGGTAACGCGAACATCCTGGCCGCTGATCGCCAGGCGCGACTCCTTTGCAGTGGTGTTTCCCGATGGACTCAACAACGCCTGGGCCGATGCGCGACCCGACGCACGACGCGCCGGCCGCGGACCGCCCGAAGGCACCGACGACATCGCTTTCATCTCAGCCCTGGTCGACAAGCTCGTGAAAGACGGCACGGCAGACGCGCGCCGCGTCTACATCACCGGCGTCTCCAATGGCGGCGCGATGACCATGACGCTGGCCTGCAACCGCGCCGATCTGTTCGCAGCCGCCGCCAGCGTGATCATGAACCTCACCGACGAATCGGCCGCCGCCTGCCATCCATCACGTCCGCTGCCAATGCTGCTCATGAACGGCACGGTCGATCCGCTGATCCCCTATGACGGCGGCCGCGGCGCGAGCTATTTTGCGGCCGACGGGTTCTGGTCGACCACGAAGACGCTGGCATTCTGGCGCAGCATCAATGGCTGCGAAGCTGATGATGCCGCGGCAACCGACCTGCCCGACAGGAACCCTCACGACGAGTCCACCGTGACGCAGATCGCCTCGCGCTGCCCGAAAGGGGGTGACGTCGTGCTCTATCGCGTCAATGGCGGCGGTCACCGCATGCCCGGGCATTTCCCCGACGCGCATTTCCCAAAGCTGGCGAATGGCCTGCTCGGTCCGCAGAACGGCGACATCGACGGCGCCGACACGATCTGGGCGTTCTTCAGCCGCTTTCCCTGAAGCCGCGCATGCATCGGCCGACGCATGCGTCACCGGCAACGCATGCGTGCCCGCAACGCATGCGTGCCCGGGGTGGCAGAGCACAGGACGCTGCGCTAGACAGGGCCGCCATTCCAACAGGAGATTTAGATGAGCATTCAACGTTTTGAAGCTGGCCCGCGCATGAGCCAGGCCGTCGTGCACGGCAACACCGTCTATCTCGCCGGTGTCGTCGCCAGCAACGCCGCCGGCGAAAGCGTGACCAAGCAGACCCAGGACATCCTGAAAACCATCGACGGCCATCTCGCCAAGGCCGGCACCGACAAATCGAAACTGCTGTCGGCAACGATCTACATTACCGACATGAAGACGTTCCAGGAAATGAACGCGGTGTGGGACGCCTGGGTGTCGCCCGGCAACACGCCGGCGCGCGCCACCGTGGAAGCCAAGCTCGCTGCCCCGCAATACACCGTCGAGATCATGGTGACCGCGGCGAAGTAATTTTCGCTGCAGGAACCAGGCGTGCGTCTGAAGTGCGATGAAAACATCATCGCGCTTCAGTTTTTTTGGCGCGTGATCCTTTCGCGTGCGGATGACCTCCGAGGTAATCGATTGGCGCGCACAAACCTTCGATAGTCAGCGACAGCCGAACCATCCGGCGCTTTTCGAAGGAGACACCATGACCGACCACATCACCCTCGCCCGTCGCTATATCGATCTCTGGAACGAGCGCGCGCCGGGCAAACGGCGCGAATTGCTCAGCGCGAACTGGACGGCGGATGCGAGCTACGTCGATCCCTTGATGCGCGGTGACGGCCATGACGGCGTCGACGCACTGATCGCCGGCGTGCAGCAGCGCTTTCCCGAATTCAGGTTCAGGCTGATCGGCGAGCCCAATGGCTATGGCGAGCACCTGCGCTTTTCCTGGGGCCTCGGCCCCGACGGCGTCGACAGCCCGATCAAGGGCACCGATTTCGCCGTGCTGAAAGACGGCCGCATCAAGAGCATCACAGGCTTCTTGGATCAGGTGCCTGCCGGCGCGTAAACGGGCGCGGCAGCCACGAGTTCGTCATGCCCGGGCTCGTCCCGGGCATCCACGTCCTCAGCATCGACTATGCGGCGGCGCGTGGATGGCCGGGACAAGCCCGGCCATGTCGATGTGGAGGCATTGGCGCCGAAGACCATCAATGCTGTTGTGTGGCGCCATGAGGCAGCCAATGCTGCAATTGCAAGGCGTCAGGTAACCGACAATCGATACGCCCGCTGCGCATTCGGCCCGAATGCCTTCTCTCGCACCTTTGGACCAAGCTTCGTCAGGCAATCATCGAGCGCGTTCTTGATCTCACCGTAGCTTCCTCCGAGCAGGCACACAGGCCAGTCCGAGCCGAAGATCAGGCGATCCTCGCCGAAACATTTGGCGGCGTGCTCGACGTAAGGCGACAGCCGCGCCGCGTCCCAGTCGTTCCACCGGGCCTCCGTAGCGAGGCCGGAGATCTTGCACCAGACATTGCCGCAGGCCGCGAGCGCGGCGATGCGGTCGGCCCAGTCGCGACTGAAGCCGTCGGCGATTGGCGGCTTGGCAGCATGGTCGAGCACGAAACGTGCTTGCGGAAACGCCTGCGCCGTCGCGATCGCAGCCGGCAGCTCGCGGGTGCGGACCAGGAGATCGTAGGTGAGATCATGCGCGAACACCGCCGCAAGGCCGCGCTGCACGTCCTCGCGCAGCAGCCATTCGGGATCGGCCTCGTCATGGACCTGGTGGCGAATGCCGACCAGCCTGTCGCCCGCCGGCGCGGCGCGCAGCCGGCCGAGCGTTTCGTCGAGCGCGCCATCGGTCAGATCGACCCAGCCGACGACGCCGACGACGAAGGGCGTCGCGGCAGCAATGCGCAAAAATTCCTCGGTCTCCGCGACCGAGTGACGGCACTGCACCAAAATGCTCGCGTCGATGCCGTTTTGTTCGAGAAGCGGCGCAAGATCGGTGGGGCCGAAGGCGCGGCGGATGGGGGCGAGGTCAGCCGCCGTCATCCAGGGATAGTCGGCGCGCGCGGGGTCCCAGAAATGCTGATGCCCGTCGATCACCATCATTCATCCTCCACCCATCATCGTCGTAGTCTCTCCCGCCTGCGTGGCCGCGGGCGGGAGAGAAGCGCAGGAACGCCGGGGGCTGGCGGACGTTCCTACTTCAACATCTGCGCGACGTTGTCCTTCGTCACCAGATCAAGACCGGTGTAGACGATCTCCGGCACCTTCTGGCCCTTCTTGATAGCAAGGAGCGTGTCCATGGACTTCTCGCCCATCTCGAACGGACGCTGGCCGGTGAGCGCGTTGGAATAGCCGTCACGCAGGAGCTCAAGCTGCATCTTGAGCGTATCGGCGACGACCAGCGTCAGCTTGCCGGAATCGATGTCCTTCTTGTTCTTGTTGACGAAAGCCTTGAAGCCTTCCGGCGCGAACATCGGCCAGCCGCCGACCGGCACGATCGCGGCGAGGTCCGGCGTCGCGGTGCGCAGGTCCGCCATCTGCTGGACTGCGAGCGTGGAGTCGTCGTTGCAGAACGTCGGTGAGCCCGCGACCTCGACCCATTTCGAGCCCTTGAGCGCCTCGCGGACGCCATCGACGCGCTCGGCGAGGTTCTTCGCACCCGGACCGCCGGAGACCATGGCATATTTGCCGCCCTCGGGCCGGAGCTGGAGCAATTGCTTGCCGAGCGCGAGGCCGAAGTCCTTGTTGTTGGTGCCGATATAGGCGATGCGCTTGGAGCCCGGCGCATCCGCGTCAAACGTGATGACGGGAATACCGGCCGCGGTCGCCGCCTCGATCGACTTGGTCATCGCCGCGACGTCGGCAACCGAGATCGCCATACCATCCACCTTCTGGGTGATGAAGTCCTGGATGATCTGCGCCTGCGTCGCCGGCTCGTGCTCGATCGGCCCCTTATAGATGCATTCGACGTTGCCGAGCTCCTTGGCGCGCTTCATGCAACCGTCGCGGGCGACGTCGAAGAACGGATTGTTCATCGCCTTGGGCACGACCGCGAACTTGTAGGTCTGGGCAAACGCCGGGGTCGCCATCATCGCGATGGCCATGCCGGCAAGCAGTAGCTTTCTCATTACGTTCCCTCCACACTTTTAATGCCTATCCTTTTGAAAACTCCGGAAGGCGGATAGACGATGCAGTTGCCCTCCCGGAGTAACTCTCCTCACGCCATGCGCGAGCGGATGCGGTCCACCAGCACGGCCAGGATGATGATCACGCCGACCAGCGTCTGCTGCCAGTAGGAGTTGACCTGCGCGAGCACGAGGCCGTTGCGGATCACCTCGAGCAGCACGCAGCCGACGATGGCCCCTAACGGACCGCCGATGCCGCCGGCGAGATTGGCGCCGCCGATGACCGCAGCCGCGATCACGTTGAGCTCGTAGGACGTCGCCATGTTCGCCGGCGCCGATCCCAGCCAGCCGGAGATGATGATGCCCTGAAGCCCCGCGGCGAGCGCGCAGATCACGTAGACCTCGATTTTCACGCGTACGACCGAGATGCCGGTCAATTCCGCCGCCTTCTCGTTGCCGCCGAGCGCGAAGACGTGACGACCAAAGGTGGTGTGGTGCAGCACGACCGCCATAACGAGGGCGAGGATCACGAGGTAAATGAAGGGCGCGGGCACGCCGAACAGGTCGCCCGAGGTGAGCGCGTAGAAATAGTCAGCGTCCGGCCCGCCCGGAAAGCTGCCGCGGCCGTTCGAGACGACATAAGCGAGCCCACGCACGATCGAGAGCATGCCGAGGGTCGTGACGAAGGGTGACAGCCCCAGCGTCGCGATGCAGAAGCCGTTGATGAGCCCGACGACCAGTGCGACCGCTAGCCCCGCCAGCACAGAGATCACGAGGATCAACCCAGGCACATTGGCAACAACGGTCTTACCATCAGCCGCCAAATGGACGAACAGCGATCCCGGTGCCGACAGCTCGACCATGACCATGGAAGTGATCATGGCGGAGAAGCACATCATCGAACCGACGGAAAGATCGATGCCGCCGGTGATGATGACGAAGGTAATTCCGAGGGTTGCGATGGCGATGAAGGAAAAGTTCTTCGCCACATTCTGCATATTGCCTTCGGTGAAGAAGTACGGGCTGGCGAAATGCATGATGGCGAGCAGCACCAGGAGCGCGAGCAGGACGTAGCCGGTCTGCGTCGCAAACAGGCCGCGCTGCCACCATCTGGACTTGCCGACATTGGTGAAGGTGATCGGGGATTCGATCTGGATCGCCATTACGCCGCCTCCTTCGCGCCGGTGATGAGGGCGGTAACTTCCTCGGGACTGGTATCGTGGATCGCCTTGTCGGCGCGCTTCTCGCCACGGCGCATGACAACGACGCGGTCGCAGACCGCGAACACATCAGGCATGCGGTGCGAGATCAGCATCACGGCGACGCCCTGCTCTTTCAGGCGGTGGATCAGACCCAGCACCTGCTCGACCTGCCGCACCGAGATCGCGGCGGTCGGCTCGTCCATCATCACGAGCTTGGCGTTCGACAGCCGCGTCCGGGCGATCGCGACCGCCTGGCGCTGGCCGCCCGACATCTGCTTGACGAGATCGTGGGGCCGCGTCTCCGAGCGCAGCTCGCCGAACAAGTCCAGCGCGCGGGCCGCCATCGCCTTGTGGTCGAGCAGGGAGATGGGGCCGAATTTGCGCTTGAGCTCGCGGCCGAGAAAGACGTTCGCCGCCGCGGTCAGATTGTCGGCGAGCGCGAGGTCCTGATAGACCACCTCGATGCCGACGGCGCGGGCGTCGATCGGCCGGTAAAAATGCACTGCATTGCCGTCGAAGCGGATTTCGCCGTGGCTGGGGCGGAAATTGCCGGCAATGATTTTCACCAGCGTCGACTTGCCGGCGCCGTTGTCGCCCATGAGGCCGACCACCTCGCCCGGATAGACCTGCATGTCGACGTCGTGCAGCGCACGGATGGCGCCGAACTCCTTGCCGATCCCGGTCAGTTCGAGGACCGGTTGCCGTGTTGCTTCAACGCTCGTCATCGACAGCCTCGCTCAGACGTACCGGTTGACCAGGGATTCCAGATATTCCTGACGGCCCGACCGCGGCTGCGGATCGAAGCCGGGGGCGAGCGCGCGGTCGGCGAGATCGGCGAGCGAGCGCTGGCCGGCAAGGATGGCGCTGCCCTCAGCTCCCGCCCACCCCTGATAGCGCTCGGCGAGCGGTGCGGTGAGTGCGCTCGCGTCGAGCATGTCGGCCGCCGCAAGGAAGGCACGCGCGCAGGCATCCATCGAGCCGACATGGGCGTGGATCAGATCGTCTGGGTCGATGGATTGCCGCCTGATCTTGGCATCGAAATTGAGACCTCCCGCGGTGAAGCCGCCGCGGTTCAGCATCTCGTGGAACACCAGCGCGAGCTCGCCCACGTTCATCGCGAACTGGTCGGTGTCCCAGCCGAGCAGGTCATCGCCTCGGTTGATGTCGAGCGAGCCGAATACGCCAAGGGCTTCGGCGAGCGCAACCTCGTGCTGGAACGAGTGGCCGGCGAGGATGGCGTGGTTCTGCTCGATGTTGAGCTTGACGTCCTTGAGGAGGTCGTAGCGCTGGAGGAAGCCGTAGCAGGTGGCGACGTCGAAATCATATTGGTGCTTGGTCGGCTCCTTCGGCTTGGGCTCGATCAGGATCGGGCCCTTGAAACCGATCTTGTGCTTGTGCTCGACGACCAGGGAGACGAAGCGGCCGAGCTGGTCGAGCTCGCGCCCGATATCGGTGTTGAGCAGCGTCTCATAGCCCTCGCGCCCGCCCCACAGCACGTAGTTCTGGCCGCCGAGTCGGTGCGTGACCTCGAGCGCGGCGCGCACTTGTCCGGCGGCATAGGTGAAGACCTCGGGATCCGGATTGGTCGCCGCGCCTGCCATGTAGCGGCGGTTCGTGAACAGATTGGCCGTGCCCCAGAGCAGGCGAACCTTGGCGGAGGCCATCTTCTGCTCGAACAGATCCGCGATCGCATTGAGGTTGGAGACGGACTCGGCAAGCGAAGCTCCCTCCGGCGCCGCATCGACGTCGTGGAAGGTGAAGAAGGGCACGTCCAACAGGCGGAACAGTTCGAAGGCGACATCGGCCTTGGCGCGCGCCATCGCCATCGCATCGCTGCCGTGATGCCAGGGCCGCAAGAACGTCTCGCCGCCGAAGGGATCGCCGCCCGGCCAGCAGAACGAGTGCCAGTAGCAGACGGCAAAGCGCAAATGATCCTCCAGCCTGCGGCCGTGGACGATGCGGTCCTTGTCGTACCAGCGAAACGCGAGCGGGCTCTTGGCGTTCGTGCCGCCATAGGCGACCGGCGCGGTCGCACCAAAGAAATTCGGGGATGCGTTCACAGGGAGAACTCCTTCAGCGCGGGATACAGTTTTCGCCACTGATGATAGGCGTCGTCATAGGCGGCAGCGGTGGATGTGCGCGGCACAAAGCTCGCGAGGCGCCGCGGACGTGTGCAGACTTGCGCGGGTTCTTCGCCGGTGGCGGCAAGGCGGCCGAGCCGCGCCGCGCCCAGCGCAGCCCCGACCTCGCCTTCCTCAACGCGGTGGACGGGAATGCCGAGCACGTCGGCGCAGATCTGCGCCCACAAGGCCGAGCGCGATCCGCCGCCGACGAGATCGACCTCCGAAATCGCCGAGCTCGCGCTGCCGAGCGCGGCGAGATTGTCGCGCGCGGCGAAGGCGACGCCTTCGAGCACGGCCTGCACGATCTGCTCGCGTCCGTTGGCGCCGCGCAGGCCCACGAAAGCACCGCTCGCCGCAGCATCGTTGTGCGGCGTGCGCTCGCCATCGAGGTAGGGCAGGAACTTGATCGGGCTCGGCCCGTCGACGCTCTCGCCGAGCGGCGCGAGCAGCTCGGCCGCGGGCGCTGCCATCACGCTCGAAAGCCAGGCGAGCGAAGCTGCGGCCGAGAGCATCACGCCCATCTGGTGCCACAGGCCGGGCAGCGCGTGGCAGAAGGCGTGCACGGCGGAGGCCGGAGCCGGCGCAAACCGGTCGGTGACGCGGAAGATGACGCCGGAGGTGCCGAGCGACAGGAAGGCATCGCCGGGCGCGATCGCACCGAGCCCGACCGCGCTCGCTGCGTTGTCGCCCGCGCCACCGGCCACGACGACATTTTTCGCCATCCCCCAGCGCGTCGCATATTCCGGCGCGAGCACCGCACTGACCTCGCTGCCTTCGACGAGGCGCGGCATGTGATGCAGATCGAGGCCCGTGGCGTGCAACAGAAGTGCGGACCAACGGCGCTGACCGACGTCAAGCCACAGCGTGCCGGCGGCATCCGACATGTCCTCGACCATCTCGCCGGTCAGGCGGTAGCGCACATAGGCTTTCGGCAGCAGCACTTTTGCGACGCGCCTGAAGATCTCGGGCTCGTGTCCTGCGACCCACAAGAGCTTTGGCGCGGTGAAGCCGGGCATCGCCAGATTGCCTGCGATCGCATGCAGCGAAGGGCAACGCCGCTCCAGCCTGACGCATTCTGCATGCGAGCGGCCGTCGTTCCAGAGAATGGCCGGGCGCAGCGGACGGCCGTCATCACCGAGCAGCGTCGCCCCATGCATCTGGCCGGAGAGACCGATGCCGCGCACCTGCGCGACCTCGCTCTGGTGGCTGGCGGCGAGATCGTCGACCGCGCCGATCGCGGCCGCGACCCAGGCGTCCGGATCCTGCTCGGACCACAGCGGCGCGGGGTGCGACAGCGCAAGCTCGCGCGAGGCCGTCGCGACGATCGCGCCGGCTTCGCTCATGAGCACCGCCTTCACACCGGACGTGCCGATGTCCATTCCGAGAAACACGTATCGTCCTCCCTTTCCGGCCCGGCTGGCGATCTTTGTCGCCTGTCCCGCACGGGCCGTCCTCATGCATTCGTTCTGCCGGCTAAGGCAGATTGTCCCGCATCACGATGTCGATGCGGATCTTCTCCTGTTCGCTCAAGATCGGCTCGCCGCGCGCCAGCGCCAGCAACACGCGCACGGCGGCGCGCGCCTCGTGCCCGGGGTTCTGCGAGATCGCGGCATCCATCACGCCCTGCAGCAGCAGCTTGCGCGTCAAAACCGTGACGTCGTGTCCGACGAACACGATCTGCCTGTCGCGGCCGGATTCCACCAGCGCCCTGGCAACGCCCTGCGTACCCGCGCCGACATTGTAGAGGCCGACGATATCAGGGTGTTTGGCAAGCAGCCGCGCCAAAAGCTGCCAGGAGCGCTCGTCCTCGTCGCGCCCCTCCAGCACCGGCAGCACGCTTAGCTCTACGAACTCCGAGGCCATCACCTGGTTGAAGCCGAAGATGCGCTCGGCGTGGTCGCGCAGGCCCTGCGAGCCGGCGACGATCGCGACCTTGCCGGAGCTTAAATCAGACCTTGGACCCACGAGCCGGCCGACCAGCGCGCCCGCGGTGCGCCCGGCGGCGATGTTGTCGATGCCGACATAATGGTGGCGTCGCGACGACGGCACGTCGGAGACCAGCGTCACCACCTTGGCGCCGCCGTCGACGAGATCGTTGATCGCCGCCCGCACGCCGGGATGATCGAGCGCCACCACCGCGATGCCGTCATAGGTACCGACCAGCGCCTCCAGCGAAGATGCGAGCACGGAAGCATCGAACACGTCGGTCACGACCATCTCGACCGCGAGGCGGCGCGCCGAAAGCCAGGCCGTCATCTCGCCGAGATAGGACTGGATCTGCTGCATGAACAGGTTCGGCCCCGACGGCATGACGAAGGCGAAGCGCCGGGCGCGGCCGCGGGCGAGCTCGGCAGCGGCCACATGCGGCTGGAAGGAATTGCGTTCGATCGCCTCCTTGACGCGCCGGACCGTGTCCGGCCGCACGCCCGGCCGGTTGTGCAGCACGCGGTCGACCGTCGCGAGGCTGACGCCAGCCTGGCGGGCGATGTCCCTCAATGTCAGCGCAGCGGGCGCGTCCTGCTTCATGGCCTGAAGGCTAGCAGAGGTTTTCTGAGGTACGCAACTCATTTTGAGGGACAGACTGAGGACATCCGGTCGCCCGGTTGCTGGCATAAGCCGCAGGCGGGTCTCAGCGCCCGGTCAGGTCGAGCGTCAGGAACAGGCTGTTGGAATCCTCGACATAGCCTTCGAAGGGACCGCAATCGACGAAGCCATGCGCCCGGTAGAGCGCGTGCGCGGGCTTGAAATAATCCCAGGAGCCGGTTTCCAGGCTCAGCCGCGCCATGCCGCGTCCGCGCGCCTCGCCGATGATATGGCTGAGCATGAGCGCGCCAAAGCCGCACCGGCGCGCAGTCTGAAGCGTGTGCATCGACTTCACCTCGCCATGATCAGCCAAGAGCGTCTTCAGCGCGCCGGTGGCGACCAGCGTGTCGCCATCCCAGCCGGTCCAGAACGCGACGTCGGGCGCGCGAAGGCCGGCGAGATCGAGGGCATGCGCGCTGCCCGGCGCAGTCTGCGCCCGCGCAGCCGCGACGTGATGGTCAAGCAGCGCAATCACGCGCGGATCGTAGGTGTCGCCGGTACGGATTTGCATTTTGCCCCTCCTCACGGCGTGATGTCGGTGGCGAGGTGCTTCTGCATGAATACCAGATCGAGCCAGCGGCCGAACTTGCAGCCGACCTCCGGCATGCGCGCGACCTCGACGAAGCCGAGCGAGGCATGCAGCGCGATCGAGCCCGCATTGGCGGCCTCGATGCCTGCAATCATCGTGTGCTTGCGCATGGCGGTGGCGCGCTCGATCAGCGCGGCCATCAGGCTGCGACCGATGCCGCAGCGGTGGTGGCGCTCGTCGACATAGACCGAATTCTCCACGGTGTGGCGATAGCCGGGCCACGGGCGGAAGTCACCGAACGAGGCAAAGCCCACGACATCCGATCCGCGCATTGCGACCAGCACGGGATAGCCGGCCTCGCCGCGGGCGCGGATCCAGTCGCGCCGTGCCTCCAGGTCCGACGGGCCCTCGGTCCACACCGCCGTGGTGTTGAGCGCGGCGAAATTGTAGATCGCCAGAATATCGGCGGCATCTTCCAGCGTGGCATCGCGCACGATCAGAGGCATCAGTTTTTCCCGTAGCTAGTGCCGCGCCGGATGACGATGACGTAGCGCGCATCCTGCCGGCTTTCGTTTTCGAAGGTCACCGCGCGCATGACGTCGAAGTCGAGGCAATCGCCTTCGCGCAGGCGCAGCGTCTTGGCGTCGATATGGACACAGATCGCGCCCTCCAGCATCAGGAGCTGCTGGGTGAAGGCGGTGCGGCCCCATGGGCTGTAGGGCACGCGCGCACCGGCCGGCAGATCGACGACGATGATCTCGATGCCGCTCGCCGCATCGGTCGGCGAGGCATGACGGCGGCGATAGCCGCTCTCGGGATCGCGCCATTGCGGCTGGTCGGCAAGCCGCACCAGACGCTCCGGCGGTTTTTCGGCGAGCGCAACGACGTCGCTGAGCGACACGTCCAGCGCCGCGCAGAGCTTTCCGAGCAGCGCCGCCGTGGCGCTGCTCTGCGCGCGCTCGACCCGCCCGATCATCGCGCGGCTGACGCCCGAGCGCGCCGCGAGTTCGTTCAAGGTCATGCCGGTATGCATCCTCAATGTCTTCAATCGGCGACCGATCGCCCTGTCGAGCTTTTGCTGGTCCATTTTTGCTGGTTCCGGCCCTCATCCGAACATCGGCCGGCCCACGAACCGCATCCGCCAAGGCAAGAGCAAGCTTAGCGCGGCGCGCGGCGTGCGCCGGGATCGAGAAGCTAATATATTAGAATCTTTGCGCGCGGCGAACGCCCGATTAGGATGCATCGACGGCAGGGGGCAATGCATGAGCGAGGCAATCACACATGAGCCAGCCAACCCAGCGGATGATCAGGACCAACGGCATCAGCCTCAACGTCGCCGAACAGGGTGAAGGGCCGCTCGTGCTGCTCTGCCACGGCTTTCCCGAGAGCTGGTACTCCTGGCGCCACCAGCTCGCGGCCTTGGCCGCGGCCGGCTTCCATGCCGTCGCGCCCGACATGCGCGGCTACGGCAAGAGCGACCGTCCAGAGGCGATCGATCAATACACGATCTTCCATCTCATCGGTGATCTCGTCGGATTGCTCGACGCGCTTGAAGCGCCCACCGCCGTGATCGTCGGGCACGATTGGGGCGCGACGATTGCCTGGCACACCGCGCGCCTGCGGCCGGATCGCTTCCGTGCCGCCGCAATCCTCAGCGTGCCGTTCCGCCCGCGCAGCCCGGCGCCGCCGACGAGCCTGATGCCGCAGACGGCGGAGGCGCAGTTCTATCAATTGTACTTCCAGGAGCCCGGCACAGCCGAAGCCGAGTTCGAAAAGGATCCGCGACAAACGCTCGGTGCGATGCTCTATGGCGGATCAGGCGAAGGCGCGGCTGCGATCCGCGCCAGGGCAGCGAGCGCCGGCAGAAGCGTCGGCGTCGGCATGGTGTCGCGGACCGGCGGCATGCTGCCGAGCGTGCCGGTGCCGCTGCCGTCATGGCTCAGCGCGAGCGATCTGGATTTCTATGCCGCCGAGTTCGCCCGCAGCGGGTTTCGCGGTCCTCTCAACTACTATCGCAACGTCGATCGCAACTGGGATCTGATGGCCGCCTTCGAAGGCGCGAAGGTCACGGTACCCGCACTCTTCATCGCCGGCGACCACGACATGGTCATCGCCTTCCCCGGCGCGGCCGAGCACCTCGCCAACATGAAACAATCGGTGCCACAGCTCCGCGACATTCAGATGCTCCCCGGCTGCGGCCACTGGACCCAGCAGGAACGTCCGAACGAGGTGAATGCGGCGCTGATCGAATTTTTGCGCAGCCTGCCGAATTGAGGCGCGGCGGAAAATCACTTGCAAGTCTGCCGTCCTAACAGGAGCCCAGTTTATCGACGCGCCTTTGATGGCGACCGCCGTCGAATTTCGTGCTCAAGAACACTTCGACGCATTCTTTCGCCACCGCTTCGCCGGTCATCCGTCCGCCCAGCGCCAAAACATTCGCGTCATTATGCTGGCGGCACAGCCGCGCGCCCGTGACATCATGCGCAAGCGCGCAACGGATATGCGGATGGCGGTTGGCGGCGATCGAAATGCCGATACCCGATCCGCAGATCAGAATGCCACGTCCGGCCTTGCCAGCCTTGATGGCGTCGGCCAGCTTGCCGGCGAAATCGGGGTAGTCGACGGAATCGGCACTATTCGTGCCTAAATCCAGCCACGTCACATCGGGCAAAGCGCCTTTCAGGGCTTCTTTGAGAGCAAAGCCCCCGTGATCACAGGCAATGGCTACTACGCGTCCCAAACAAGCCGTCTCGTCTGCGTCGGCTATTCGTTGCTTCATCAATTGATCGCCAGTCATATCTATCTCATAGCAAGCGTAGCGCCGATGAAGCGCAGCTCAATCCCGGACCGGCGTCCGACAGATCCGGCATTCCGCTTCGCTGCATGCGGGCTACGGCAGATGAGCAAGGCTTGGAGCGGGCGAAGGGAATCGAACCCTCGTATGCAGCTTGGGAAGCTGCCGTTCTACCATTGAACTACGCCCGCGAGACGCGTGGTCCGCGTCCCCCTTGATTAGCCGAGACGGCGCCTCGCGCCAAGCGCTTTGGCGCGTTCGCCCTCACGCTTCTTAACCTGTTGGCAAGATTTCGGGTGCGCCCGATTGTGGCGGTGTTATGATCTTTATCCGGGCTAAGGACAGTGCATGAGTGGGGCGTGCACATGATGGGGCGGTCTTACGCGATATTCGGCACGGCGATCGGCCGCTGCGGCATCGTCTGGAGCGGTGCCGGGATCGTGGCCGTGCAATTGCCGGAGGCGCGGGAGCTCGACACAAGGCGCCGGATCTTTCGGGTTCATCCCGAGGCGCGCGAGCAACGGCCGTCTGGCAATACCGAGCTTGCGATCGAGGCCATCGCGGCGTTCCTGCATGGCGACGCCGCCGATCTCCCCGACATCAGCCTCGACATGAGCGGCGTGCCAGGCTTCAACCGGCGGGTCTATGATTTTACCCGCGCCATCCCGCGCGGGGAGACCCGGACCTATGGCGAGATCGCGAAGGCGCTTGGCGCCTCCGGCGCTTCGCATTCGGTGGCGCAAGCGATCAGCAAGAATCCCTTCATGATCATCGTGCCCTGCCACCGCGTGCTCGAAGTCGGGAACTACGCCGACCGGATCTCGCCTTACGGCGGGGTGATCTCAAAACGCCGGCTGCTCTCGCTCGAGGGCGCCCGTCCAACCGCCAGCAAGACGCTGTTCGAAGTGCTGCTGCCCGTTGCTCCGCCGCGCGCACCTACCTAGATAGGTAGCATGGAAGCGATCACGCTGAAGACGACGCCTGCGATGACGGTGTCGCGGTTTCGCTGCGATGCGGGACCGGACGACAAGCCGTTTGCCGAATATCGCACCGGCCATTCGCTCGCCTATGTCCGCGAAGGCAGCTTTGGCTGCCATTGCCGGGCCGGCTTCTTCGAGCTGGTAGCCGGCTCCGTGCTGGTCGGCCGTCCCGGCGAGGAATACACCTGCACGCATGAGCATGTCAGCGGCGACGAGTGCCTGTCGTTCTTCATCGGCAACGACCTCGTTGCAGCGCTGGGCGGACGGCGCGAGGTCTGGCAGGTCGGCGCCACGCCACCGCTGCCTGAGCTGATGGTGCTGGGCGAGCTGGCCCAGACGGCGGCAGTTGGCAACAGCGACTTAGGGATCGACGAGATCGGCCAGATCTTTGCGGGCCGTTTCATCGAGGTGGTCTCGGGCAAGGCGCGCAAGCCGGTGTCGCCGACGACCCGCGACCGCCGCCGCGCGGTGGAGAGTGCGCTGTGGATCGACGAGAATTCCGGCGAGGATATCGATCTCGACGACGCCGCGCGGCAGGCGGGCCTCAGCCCGTTCCACTTCCTGCGGCTGTTCAGAAGCGTACTCGGCGTTACCCCGCATCAATTTCTCGTGCGTTCGCGGCTGCGGCACGCGGCGCGGCTCTTGAGCGATCATGACATCCCGGTCACCGACATCGCCTATGACGTCGGCTTCGGCGATCTCTCCAACTTCGTCCGCACCTTCCATCGCGCAGCCGGCGTATCACCGACAAAGTTTCGCCAGGCCTCGCGCGGGATGCGCAAGATTTTCCAAGAGCGGCTCGCCCTCAACTGACTAGGGTCGTCTCCGACAGCGCCGACACGCGTGCGCTTTTCGAACGGAGACGATCATGTATGACCATATCGGGTTGCGCGTTGCCGACCTCGACGCCAGCACGCAATTCTATACCGCGGTGCTCAGTCCCCTCGGCTATGTCCTGTGCTCGAGCGGCGACGGTTACGCCGGCTTCGGGCCGAAGGGCGAGCCGGCGCTCTGGCTGCATCTGAACAAAGGGCGGAAGGCCGACGGCGCTCATATCGCGTTCCGGGCCAAGGACCACGACGCCGTGAAGACATTCCACAGTGAAGGCCTGAAATCAGGCGGCCGCGACAACGGCGGCGCCGGCCCGCGAAAAGACTACAGCCCGACCTACTACGCGGCGTTCTTGATCGACCCCGACGGCAACAATGTCGAGGCGGTGTGCACGTGAGCTGAGTTGGTAGTTCGTAGGGTGGGCAAAGCGAAGCGTGCCCACCACTTCTCTCAACGCTTAAGAACGGTGGGCACGGCGCTTCGCGCCTTTGCCCACCCTACTAACTTCGCTGCGCTCGCAATGACGGTGTTTTTAGTGACACCTCCCCCACCACAAGGACACCACCCATGGCCTCCATCCACAACGACATTCCTCTCAACGCTCCCGCACGCGCCGTGTGGGACGCGGTGCGCGATTTCGGTGCCCTGCACGAACGTCTCGTGCCGGGCTTCGTCACGGCGTGCCGGTTTGATGGCGATGCGCGCATCGTCACCTTCTCCAATGGCTCGGTGGCGCGCGAGGTGCTGGTCGATTGCGACGAGGCGCGGCAGCGGCTGGTCTATGCAATCAACAACGAGCGGCTGAAGCATTACAGCGCCTCGGTTCAGGTGATCGCTGAGAGCGAGGCGAAATGCCGGCTGGTCTGGACCATCGACATGTTGCCGAATGAGCTCGCGCCCTACGTGCAGGGCCAGACCAGGGAAGCGGTGTATGCGATGCACAGGGCGTTCCCGGGATAAACGGTTCCTCTGTGATGATTTTCACAGAGCCCTCCCCGCGCCGGACCTAACAATGGCCCCGTGCGTCCGTTTGGCTCCGCTCTCCTGGCGGCGCCACGCATGCAGGGAGCTAGCTATGAAAGGTGCTGACAAGGTGGTTTGCCAGGCAGCCGCCGTGCTGCTGCTGTTTTCCATCACGAGCGTGCCGGCCAGCGCGCAGTTCGCAGGTCTCGGTGGCAGCGGAGGCGCCGGCGGTCAGGACATGATGACCCAGATGGCGCCGATGCTGGAGATGATGAAGGCGAAGATGGGCAAGCGCCGCTTCGCCATGCTGATGCAGACCATGGGCCCGATGATGAGCCGCATGATGGAGAATGGCGGCGGCTTTGGCGGCATGATGGGCGGAAGCGGTCTTGGCGGCGGCAGCTTCGGCGGCTACGCACCGATGGGCGGCATGGGCATGGGCGGTGGCGACATCATGGGGATGCTCGGCGGTTCGGGCGGCGGCGACATGATGGCAATGATCCCGCAATTGATGCGGCTCGCGAATATCGGCGGCGGTGGCCACCGCCGCCACAAGCACCGCTAAAGCACCCCGGCGAACCGCCGCCGCGTGGCAACCTTAGCAACGAAGCAACCACCCGTCCGTGGGCGAAGGATGGTTGCGCCGAGCCAGGCATCTGATGCGTCGCTGTGATCAGATCCGGTCGTTGATGAGGACGCCGGAAAGCGAAGGGTCGCTTGATTGCGTCGCGCTATAGGTCGAATCCGCGAGCGAGCTCTTCAGCGACTGAAGAAATTGTTCAAGCAGGTCCGCTGCCGACTTGCCGCTTGACGAACTATCCGTGGCATTGGCCGAGGAAGATCCGCTTGCATTCGTCGTGTCGCTTGATCCCGTCGCGGTGGAAGAGGTCGAATCCGTGAGCAGGCTTTTCAGCGAATCGAGGAATTGTTGAAGCAGGTCCACCGTCGAATTCCCGCTTGACGAACCATCCGTGCTGTTGGCCGGAGGAGGGCCGTCGGGCGGCGGCGGTCCACCTGCTCCACCCGGTCCAGCTGCCCCATCCGGTCCATGGGAAAACGCCGCCTTGAAGATACCTTGCAGCTCGGTAGCCTGCTGGTCGGTCAGCTTGCCGGCCGAAACTTCCTGCTGGATGAGACCATCGATCTTTGACTTGAAAGCATCAGGCGACGATCCGCTCCCGCTGGATTGATCGCTCGCGCTGCTGGATTGCAAGGAGGAATCGATATCGCTGAGCGCGGACGACAGCGCCGACTGATCGGACGAATCGATCGCGCCGGAACTGACTTCCGCTTGCAGCTCATCTTGTAGTCGCTGCAACGGCGATGAGTGGTGGTGGCGGGAGGAGAGCGCCGAAATCGAGGTCATGGTGGCTTCCCGTGCTTTTGCTGGACTCGAGGTGACGTTGCCCTCGAGAGCTTGCGCGGGGCCTTCGGCAAGGAGCTGGGCCGGTTACTCGATGTTGCCAACTAGCGATAAGAAACATTCAGAAACAAAAGTCTAGCAGGCTGGTCCTAGTCCGGCGCGGCCGAAGGAGCCGGCCTGATCGCAGGCTTGCTCGCGCGCGGTCCCCAGCGCGTCAGCACGACGCTGGAACACGAGAGCGTTCCAAGCACGACCATCGAGCTTGCCGCGAGCCAGAAGAAGCTTTGTGCGGTCGCTTCGTGCGTCGACAGCCACCAGCCGCTGACCGCGATGAAGACGAGTCGCGCAGTCTGGGCCAGCACCGGCCCCAGCACCTTGGCCGCGCCCTGCGATGAAAAATACATCGCCGTGGCAAGGCCCATGAAGGCGTAGAACGGCGCGACGGTGGAGAGATATTGTTGGCTCGTGGCGCGCACGGTCGCACTGTCGGTGAAGATATTGACCCAGAGATCGGGGAAGATCGCAACCAGGCTCGCGGGCGTGCCCACCGCGAAGAATGCGGCCACGCCGGCCGTCCAGGCAATACGGCGTGCGCGTGCGATCTTGCCGGCACCGATCGCCATGCCGACCATCGGCACCGAGGCGATGCCGAACGCGAACGCGATCGAGATCAGCAGAAATTCGAGCCGCGCACCGACGCCGTAACCGGCGAGGATCGCCGTGCCGAATTTTGCCAGCAGGTGGGTGAAGATCGAGATCGTCAGCACCGATTGCAGCGGCGAGAAGCAGGCGATGGCGCCCACTTTCAGGATGTCGAAGAACATCGCCCACTGGATCTTCAAGCCGGCCAGCTTCGGAACGACGCGGGCGCGGCCGGAAAACAGGTACCAGCTCATCACGCTGATATTGATCGTATAGGCGATGAGCGCGCCGGCGGCGACGCCGCGCATGCCGAATTGCGGGATCGGCCCAAGCCCGAGACCCAGCGTGCCGCCCAGGATGATCTGACACACCGCCGAATTGAGCATTAACAGGGAAGGCAGCTTCATGTTGCCGGTACCGCGCAGCACGCCGGCCAAGGTATTGAGCAGCCAGGCCAGCACCGCGCCGCCGAAGAACACCTGCGTGTAGGCGATCGCCTGCGCCAGTACGTTGCCGCGGCCGCCAAGCAGCTCGAGCAGATGCGGCCCGAAGATCAGCATGCCCAGCATGAAGATGAGGCCAAAGGCGATGCCAATCAGGAGCGCGTGCGCGGCAAGCGTGCCGGCGCGCTCGCGATCGCCGGCACCGAGCGCACGCGCGATCGCGGAGGCCACCGCGCCGCCCATCGCACCGCCGGACATCGTCATCATCAGGATCACGCAAGGAAACACCAGCGCCATCGCGGCGAGCGATTCCACGCCGAGGCGGCCGATATAGGAGGTCTCCGCGATCACTACGCAGGTGCCCGCGGACAGCCCGATCACATTCGGCCAGGCGAGGCTGAGCAGCGTGCGCAGGATCGGTCCATCGACCAGCGCGCTGCGTGGCGCAGCAGGCCTCGCCGGCCGCGATGGCGGCGGCTCGGGACGCTCCTCCTCGACGGGAAGCTCGGCGACGCCGACGTCGGACATTTCCTCTCCGAAAAGCCTTCTGAACTGCTACGGCGAATTGGCCGCGGCGTCTGTGAGCGCGATCACGTTCACCGTCAATTGACCGGATTCAACCCCTGCACGAACGAGATGAATGACCAGTGTTAGCACT
>NZ_JBBIAR010000105.1:0-23815 GCF_054185165.1 Bradyrhizobium sp. UFLA05-109
TCTGCGCAACCAGACGCTGAAGGCGCTCTCCCAACTTATTCCAGCCCTGCGTGATCGCGGGTTCGCGATCTGTCCGCTTTCCCAACTTCACTGAACAAACCGGCGCCCCATGAACCTGCTTGCTACAACTAGTACTGTTGTCGTCTCGTCTTATGCGTTGCTCTCCGCGGTCTACAAGACCGTGCAGGCGTTCCATGCCTCGCCGACACCAGTCTCGTCGGCGTCATCCGATGTGGTCGCCCCTGAGTCCTTGCCGAGCGTCGATGTAATCGTACCCTGCTTCAACGAGGACCCGCGCACGCTGTCAGCGTGCCTGGAATCCATCGCAAGCCAAGACTACGTCGGGCAGCTACGCGTCTATGTGGTCGATGACGGTTCTGGAAATCGCGAGGATGTGGCGCCCGTCCACCATGCCTATGTCTACGACCCAAGATTCAACTTTATTCTCCTGCGGAAGAACGTTGGAAAACGGAAGGCCCAGATTGCCGCGATCCGCCGTTCATCCGGAGATCTGGTCCTCAACGTCGATTCGGACACGATACTCGCGAGCGATGTAGTCAGGAAGCTTGCACTGAGAATGCAAGATACTGCTATCGGTGCCGCTATGGGGCAGTTGACGGCGAGCAACCGCAGCGACTCTTGGTTAGCCGGCTTGATCGACATGGAGTACTGGTTGGCGTGCAACGAAGAGCGCGCAGCTCAGGCGCGTTTCGGCGCGGTCATGTGTTGCTGCGGTCCATGTGCCATGTACCGACGATCAGCCCTTGATTTGCTGCTGGATCAGTACGAGGCGCAATTCTTTCGAGGAAAGCCGAGCGATTTTGGTGAAGATCGCCATCTCACGATTCTGATGCTGAAGGCAGGATTTCGAACTGAGTACGTTCCGGACGCCTACGCTGCAACAGTCGTTCCAGATAGGTTAGGACCGTATCTGCGCCAACAGCTGCGCTGGGCCCGCAGCACTTTCCGAGATACCTTACTTGCGTTGCGCCTGTTGCCCGGTCTCGATCGATACCTGACATTAGACGTTATCGGGCAAAACGTCGGTCCGCTTCTTCTGGCGCTTTCGGTGATAACGGGCATCGCGCAGCTCGCACTTACGGCCACTGTGCCATGGTGGACAGCTCTGATAATCGCATCAATGACCATGGTGAGATGCGGCGTAGCTGCCTTGCGCGCTCGTCAATTGCGATTCTTTGCCTTTTCTCTGCATACGCCCATCAATATCTTTCTGCTACTTCCGGTAAAGGCCTATGCGTTGTGTACGCTAAGCAATAGCGATTGGCTCTCACGCAAGTCAGCCAAAGCTCCGGGCGGAAACCAGGCGCTCAAGCAGAGCCAGGAGCCTCAGCCAGACATCAGCCGGCCTTCGGGATCCGCAGTGCCGATTCGTGGTTCGCTCCGTCCGTCTGGCGGTGACACGACTGCGCTTGCAGCGGCGAGCGATGCGGACTGAGAAGGGGATAGTTCATGAACCTGGATGACAGCTACCAATCGTTAGACCGAGAATTGGCTGCCGATGATCCGTGGCGGCTGGACGGCAATCCGTTCGAGCGAGAGCGTCACACGCAAATGCTCAGGCTTTCGCTTTCCAACGGCTTTATCACGAGTGCGCTCGAGGTCGGGTGCGCAGCCGGCGCATTCACGGAAAAGCTGGCGCCTCACTGCGAACGACTTACAGTCGTCGACGTCGTGCCGCGAGCGATTGGTCGGGCGAGCCAACGGACGAAGCGATGGTCGCACATCACATGGATAGTCTCCGACATTCAACAGTTCTCAAGAACGGAACAGTTCGACTTGATCGTGGTGGCGGAAGTGCTCTACTACCTCCGCGACGTCGCAGAGATGCGTACGGCCATCGGCAAATTGGTACGAATGCTTGCGCCGGATGGTCATCTGGTTTTCGGATCAGCGCGTGATGCCACCTGCCGGGGCTGGGGACATGCCGCTGGTGCGGAGACGATCATCGCAATGTTGAGCGAAACATTGGTCGAGGTCGAGCGGGTGCATTGCCAAGGTGAGTCGGCCAACGAAGACTGCTTGCTCGCTTGCTTTCGGAATTCGATCCGGTCTTCCGTTCCATTCAATGACCGACCATAGCATTGAGGCACCATGCGCATTTGTGGCATCAAGCTGACGCATGACGGGTCCGTCGCTCTTGTGGAGGATGGGCGTTTGGTCTTCTGCATCGAGCAAGAGAAACGCGACAACAATCGGCGGTACTCAACCATCGAGAATCTTGACACAATTGTTCTCACATTGGCGGAGCACGGCCTTCATCCCCGCGATATTGATCAGTTCGTCATCGACGGCTGGAACGGCGAAATCGAATCGCAATTCCAGGTCTTAAGTGGGGCGGAACGTCTCACTCTAAAGGGAGCACCATACGTTGAACGTCCCGAGGGGCTCTTATCTTCACACGAGGGGGATGGGCTTGTGCTCGACGGCAAGAGTGTCTCCTATAAGAGCTATGCCCACGTCACGGGGCATATTGCCTCCGCATACTGCACGAGCCCGTTTGCGAAAGCGGGAGAACCGGCTTTCTGCCTCGTATGGGACGGCTGCATCTTTCCACGACTCTATTATGTAGAGCCGAGCGGCGGCCGCTTCCTCGAATGCCTGTTCCCGATGATAGGCCATGCCTATGCTGTCGCGGGCCATCACTTCGGGCCCTATCGGCAGCCGAACCGGACCTACTGGGACCTTGGGGTTGCGGGCAAGCTGATGGCCTATATCGGTCTGGGCGCGCCTGATGAAGACATCGGGACGGTGTTCAATGATGTCTACGAGAAGCGCTTTGCGGCGGACACGGAGGCTGCTCGGCGTTACCGCGCGAACATAAATGATGCCGAGGCGTCGCTTGCGGCGACGCACGAATTCTTCGAAGAATGCGCACTTCGATTAGACGCCAAGCGACCCGAAGATGTACTTGCATCGTTTCATGTTTTCCTTGAGCGTCTGCTCGTGCGGGAGATGGGCCTTGCTTTGCTTCGGCATTCGTACTTTCCGGGGCCGCGCAATCTATGCATAGCCGGTGGTTGTGGTCTCAACATCAAGTGGAACAGTGCGTTACGTGCGACCGGCCTGTTCGATGCTGTTTGGGTGCCCCCTTTTCCGAATGACAGTGGTTCAGCGATCGGAGCCGCTTGCTCGGCAATGGTGGCGGACAAAGGTTTCGTGCCCCTGGAGTGGTCGGTCTATAGTGGCCCGGCCCTTGCAAGCAGCGATGCATCAGTGGAATGGGACGCCGCGCCCTGCAGTATAAGCGAGCTTGCCGCGCTTCTCGCAACTGAAAAGCCCGTGATCTTCCTTAACGGTCGCGCCGAACTCGGCCCACGCGCCCTGGGTGGCAGAAGCATTCTTGCCGCCGCGACATCGCCAGGAATGAAGGACTATCTCAACGACATCAAATTTCGCGAACACTTCCGCCCGGTTGCGCCGATATGCCTGGAGGACCGAGCGCCGGACATTTTCGATCCTGGATCGCCGGACCCTTACCTGCTCTTCGATCATCAGATGCGGCCAGAGTGGCGAGACAGAATTCCGGCCGTTGTGCACCTTGACGGATCTGCACGATTGCAAACGATCGACAGAACATCCCAGCATAAGGTTGCTGAACTGCTCATTGAATATGAGAAACTCACGGGCATTCCGCTGCTCTGCAACACCAGCGCCAATCACCATGGACGAGGCTTCTTCCCCGATGTCGCAGCAGCCTGCAAATGGGGTCGCATCGAACACATCTGGTGCGACGGCCTGCTCTGGACAAAAATGCTTGAAGTCAAGGTGCCGTCATCCGAGCTGGCTCTGACAGGCTGAGATGAACGCATGTCGAGAGTAGCGATCGATTTTGCCGCTGTGAACAAATCATATCGCGGCAAAGGCGTTGTCAACGGGCTGGCATTCACCGTTGCAGCGGGAGAGTGCTTCGGACTGCTCGGACCGAATGGTGCGGGCAAAAGCACCATTGTGCGTATGATACTCGGCATGGTGCCGCCGGACTCTGGCCAGATTACGGTGCTCGGCAAGCAAGTACCGGCACACGCTCGTTTGGCACGTGCAGGCATAGGCGTGGTCCCGCAATTCGACAACCTCGAGAACGAGTTCACCGTACGCGAGAACTTGCTGGTGTTCGGGCGCTATTTTGGCATGACCGCACGTGAAATCGATGCGGTCATTCCATCACTGCTCGAATTTGCTCGTCTCGAGAGCAAAGCGGACGCGCGCGTTGCTGAGTTGTCCGGCGGCATGAAGCGCCGACTGGTGCTGGCACGTGCGTTGATCAACGACCCGCATCTGCTCGTTATGGACGAACCAACGACCGGTCTTGATCCGCACGCGCGCCATCTGATCTGGGAGCGCCTGCGTGCGCTACTTGCGCGCGGCAAGACGATCCTGCTGACGACCCATTTTATGGAAGAGGCCGAGCGGTTATGCGATAGGCTTTGCGTGCTTGAGGAAGGACGCAAGATCGCCGAAGGCGAGCCTCAGGCGCTAATCATCGAACAGATCGGCTGCGATGTCATGGAGATCTATGGCGGCAATCCGCAGGAATCTATTGAGCTGATCAGGCCTTACGCGCAACGCATTGAACAAAGCGGCGAGACAATTTTTTGCTATGCACCGGATCTAGAACAGGTGCGGAAGCAGTTGCGAGGGGCTGTGGGTTTGCGCCTTCTGGAGCGTCCGCCGAATCTCGAGGATGTGTTCTTGCGGCTGACCGGACGCGAGATAGAGATATGATGAAAACGACTTATGGCGCGGCCATGCCCGCCAACGCGTTTAACTGGATTGCGGTATGGCGACGCAACTATCTGGCATGGAGGAAGGTCGCGCTTGCGTCGCTTCTCGGCAATCTCGCCGATCCGATGACCAATCTACTGGGTCTTGGCTTTGGCCTCGGACTCATCGTCGGTCGTGTAAACGGAACTTCATATATCGATTTTCTGGTAGGCGGGATGGTCGCGACCAGCGCGATGACTTCCGCGAGCTTCGAGACGATTTACGCAACGTTCGCCCGCATGCACACGCAACGGACCTGGGAGGCAATGCTGTGCACACAGCTTACCCTTGGCGACATCCTGCTCGGAGAAGTGGCATGGGCAGCCAGCAAGGCCGTTCTGGCCGGCGCAGGCATCACAATCGTTGCCGCGGCACTGGGTTACGCGGCGTGGCCATCCATGCTGTATGCGCTACCCGCAATCGCTCTTACTGGGTTCGTGTTCGCGAGCTTGGCGATGGTCATTGTATCCCTAGCGCCCAGCTACGACTACTTCGTATTTTACCAAACACTCGTCCTTACACCCATGGTGTTCCTCTGCGGCGCAGTGTTTCCGATCGATCAGTTGCCCGTGGCCTTCCAGTTCGTAGCAGGCCTGTTGCCGCTGAGGCATTCGATTGAGCTCATTCGCCCGGCGATGCTTGGGCGGCCAGTCGGCGGCATCGGTATACATATTGGCGCACTCTGCATTTATGCGGTCGTGCCATTCTTGTTGTCGGTTGCGCTGCTTCTCCGACGTCTCATGCGCTGAGCGGCCGCGGTAGGAAAACACGATGCCGCAGCGAGCAGCCGTGAGCCGGATGGTCCCAATAGAGCCCTCTTTCAATAAATGGAGAGTAAAATGCTGTGTCTCGGAGTGAGCGGCGGATTAGACAAGGTTTATGAATTCCGACCCGAGCTTCCAAGCACATTTCTTCACGACGGCGCTGCTGTGCTCGTGCGTGACGGTCGTGTGATAGCGGCCGTTGAAGAAGAGCGCCTCAATCGGGTCAAGCATTCCAATAAATTTCCAAGCAACGCGATCCAATACTGTCTCGATGCTGCCGGTGTTCGACTGAGCGACGTCGATCGCATCGCGTTCTATGCGACCGAAGCGTATTGCAATGCAATGCTCGAACGCCTGTTTGTCTCGCATCCATCCGACGCTATTCCGATGGATGCCAGGCTCCTGCTGCGGACGATGCTGGCTCAGGAGTTCAACACCGAAGTTGATCCATCGCGCGTCTCATTCGTAAGTCACCACCAGGCGCATGCGGTAAGTGCATTTGCAATGTCCGGATTTGAGCAGAGTCTGGTCCTCGCAATCGATGGCGGTGGTGAGTTTCTCTCCGGTCTCGTGGGCATCGGCTCTGGAACCGAAGTCAATCAACTCGAGAGCTTCCCGGAGAGCAACTCTCTGGGCCTATTTTATCTCGAGACGATCCGGTATCTGGGTTACAGCTTGTTCGATGAGTACAAGGTCATGGGCCTTGCTCCTTATGGCGATCCGGCGCCCTATCGCAAGCTGTTTGAGCGGTTCTACGAGCTCTCTGAGAACGGGAGCTATCGGCTCTACTTGGATCGCATCGGACCGGCGTTGGTCCGCAATATTCAGGTCCGACGAAAAGGAATGCCATTCACCCAGCAACATCGAGATGTCAGCGCTTCATTGCAGGAAGCGCTCGAACGAATCGTGTTTCACATAGTTAGGCACTACCGCGAAGCCACCGGCATGAAGCGGCTGTGCTTGGCTGGTGGTGTGGCCCACAACTGCACCGTCAACGGTAAGCTGCTGTACTCGGGACTTTTCGAGGAGATCTTCGTGCAACCCGCGGCGCATGACGCCGGCTGCGCTCTAGGCGCTGCATTGATGGCATCTGATGAGGTTGGACGGCCCGCGCCGCGCGAGCGGCTGCAGGAGGTCTATTGGGGCCCGGATCTTGGGACCGATCGTGCCGTGGAGCAGGAATTGGCGGCATGGGCTGGGCATCTCGACGTCGAACGCAGTGATGACGTGGCGGGTAGAGCGGCCGATTGGATGGCAAATGGCGCAGTCATCGGGTGGGTGCAGGGTCGGTCGGAGTTCGGACCGCGTGCGCTGGGTAACCGCAGTATTCTCGCCGATCCCCGACCCGCGGCTAACAAGGATCGCATAAACGCGATGGTCAAAAAGCGCGAGGGCTATCGACCGTTCGCACCTTCCGTATTGGAGGAGGATGCGCGCGATTATTTCGATCTCCCAGCCGGAACGGGAGAATTTCCCTTCATGAACTTCGTTGTTGGCGTACTTGATACCAAGCGCGGCTTACTGGGCGCCATTACGCATGTTGACGGAACCGCACGGCTGCAAACAGTATCGCGCAAGTCGAATCCAACCTACTGGCGCCTTATCGATGAGTTCAAGAAGCGGACGGGCGTTCCGGTTCTGCTCAACACCTCTTTTAACAACAATGCCGAGCCAATCGTGGACTCTGTTGCAGACGCCGTTGCAACATTTCTGACGACCGAACTCGACGCCCTGGTAGTCGGCCCGTTCCTTGTCAAAAAGCGCGCGGCAACGCTGGATGATTGGACCTCGCTCGCGGTGTCACTACCGCCCTATGCCTCCCTGTATCGCGTCCGCGCACACACAGCACGAGATCGTCAGGAGACGGTATGCGAGATCCGCACGACCTTCTCCGGCGGCGGTGGTGTGCGCATTTCAGATAGCGTGTTCGATCTGCTGATGCGGATCAAAGGCGAAGCCGTCCTCCGCGACCTCTTCAATTCGATGACATTGAATCAGGCCGAGCGGGAAGTTCTCGTCAAAGAACTACGGAGCCTATGGGAGCAGCGGCGTGTTCGCCTGCATCCTTCCTCACACGCTACTCGGGTGCAGACCGACTGCGATCGTATGGCAGAGCCAGCGTGAACGTCGATCGATGAATACAACCGTGACGACTCTGGAGAGATCTTACGCAGAGTTACCTACCTTGTGATGCGTCCGGTATCGTGACGAGGAAACTGAAATGCGAGTTGATGGTGGTCCATGAAAGAAAGGTTCGTTGTTTCTCGGCGACGTACTGGTTTCGGTGATTGCCTGTGGTCGCTCGCGTCGGCTTGGCAATATGCCAAGCGGACGGGGCGTACGCTGGTTATCGATTGGCGCGGTTCTTGTTATCTCGATGAACCCTTCACGAACGCGTTTGGGGTGTTCTTCGAACCAATTCAGGACATCGCCGGTGTACCCGTAATTTGCGATGATCGGATCAATCAACTCTCATTGCCGGGACCGTTTTTTCCAACTTGGTGGAATCGGCCATCCATCGACTGCGTTTGTCGACCAGACGAGCAGATTTTCCGCGAGCGCGATGAGCTGAGGCAGCTCTTCGAGGCCCAGGATGATACTCACGCGAATACAGTGGTGTGTGATGCTTGTTTGATGTGGGGTTGTGATCAGGATGCCGAGCGACAAATATTTCGGGCCGTCAAACTGCGGTCTGAAGTGCAAGCTCGGATTGACGCGATCTATCAAGAGCACTTCGAGGGTCGCAGTGTAATAGGAGTTCATGTTCGACACGGCAATGGCGAAGATATCATGGGACACGCGCCATATTGGGCCGATCCGGAGCGTGCATTGCAGCAGGTATGCACTGCCATCGAAAAGGCCAAGGCAGCGTCCTACCAAAAGCCCGTGAGAGTGTTTTTATGCACGGACAGCCCGAAAGTTCTGGATCGGGTGTCGTCCATGTTTCCGGATCTCTTTACGACCTCAAAGCGCTTCCAGGCGGTTCAAGCAGGGCCATTACACAGCGCAGAACTGGGAGCGGAGGGAGGGTTCTCTGCTCTCATCGAGATGTACCTCCTCGGTCGATGCGATACGGTGATTCGTTTTCCGCCGACCAGCGCCTTTACACGCTATGCGCGCCTTGTCGCGCCGCGCATTATTGAGTTCGATTTGAATGATCCGAGTCGTCTGATCTTGATCGATGAGTCGCCCGAGCATCACCCGATCTTATAAGCTGCACGCTCACACTCTCGCCGATCGTGCGGCGACTCGTACTTGTCGTGTTGTTGCGCAGGCGGGCATTGCCGAGGTATGGGGGAACCCGCCTCGACGATGGAATTATTTCCGCAACAGATCTGCTGCATCAGAGTGCCAACTGACGCGTTCACGACCTATGTCGCCGAAGCCGCTTGCCGACTGGAGAGCCGTGGAAGTCGAGGTCTCGCTCTAATTTACCACATTGCGCCGGTGAGCGCACCGCCGAACTATGCCGATTGTGGACCACCGAGCCAACGAACCTGACGTACGGGGCTGGTAACGTTCGATTAGCGGGCGTGGCACGACAGTGAGTTCTGATACGTGTGCCCGCGCAACGAGCTGTCGTGCTAGTTGTCTACGGTCTCGCTCAGTTCGTCGCGGGCGATCCCAATTCGATCGAGAAATGAAAGGCTACCGACCGAGGCTTGGCTCCCGGGACCTGACGAAGCTGCGCGACTTCATTTCCCGCGGGTCGAACGGTGATTGAACAAAAAGGCGCACCAGCGGCTGTGACGCAGGTCGTTCAACAAACGACAAACTGTTCGCTTTCCAACAAACTTGGCACTGTTGCCTAGTTGCGCTTGGGTTAGAAATGCGACGAATCTGACTGGAGCGCGCGTCCGCCGGGGACAATTTGGGCAGCTCGAAAGCACGATAAGGATCTGTCGCCTGTGTGGCTGTCGGAGAGCACACGCGTTTAGTGTATTTAATCCGCAAGGCTGTTTTGCGAACGCGACACTGGGTCGCAATCGTATCGACGTTCTTCGTGTTGCACTGGTCCAAATCCTGCACTGAACAAAGCGCAAGCGAGTGAGGCAAGCGGAAGGGAAGAAAGATGTGTTTCGCGCCGTCATATCAGACAACCATGCGCTCTAGTGTCGCATGTCGGAGATCGACGTCCATACGCTTCCTGTTGGTGTGACCTGCAGGCAGCAGTAAGACGAACATGCTGGTGCCGGTTGGAGTTGCGACTTCGGCTCGACCGCCATGGAATCGAGTTTTGCGCTGGCACACCATGTCTTGCGTGCGGCAAGCCGTCGATGATGATCTATATTGGCAAAGGGCGGTAACCGACCGCGATGTCGAGGCCGAGCTGGCGATCGCCGGAAGCCGCCGCGCCGCATGACCGAACTCAAAGAGTTTCGGCGCAAGCGGTTTGTGGCATTACGCAACAGCGCGGCCGGCCCACCCAAGGTGCGGGATTGCGCGCTGCTGACATCGGCGGCGTGCGGCTCTTTAGCTCACGTGCGGCCTGCATGGAGACCCTAGGTAGGCATATCCATTCCAGGAAGCAGTGATGGGAATGCGAAAAGCTCATCTTATGCTCGAATAGAGGAAGCGAAATCACGAGTGATCGCGATCCACGACAGTAGGACGTTTGATGATCTGGCATAAGTACGAAAAATTGTTGCTCCTTCTTGTTGGGTCTGAACCAGATTATTCCAATAGAGGCTTGTGCGCGATTTTGTGAAGCAGCGTGTACCGAATAAAGTCGTCTTGTTTACCGTCGTGCCATGAAAAGATGTTATCTCCTGGCGACATCCGAGTGGGCACGAGATTGAGTGTGATGCAAGACGATGTTTCGAAGTGCGAACTAAGTGCGAGCAAGGAGAGGAAGGGCGACGTCGACGTTGTCACAGTGCATATTGCTGCCGAGTGCGAATGGCCTGGCTCGGAAGGCGAGGCGAACCATCCCGTGGTCGTGCCCTTGAACGAAATCGCCCTCAGAGGAGTTTTCGAAATATCGAACATGCTTGCCAGCCCTTCGCGGCTCGAAGTCGCGCTGGCAAGCGTCCTCGAGTTGCTGCAATCCTCACTGCAGATGCGGCACGGCGTCGTCTCTCTTCTGGCAGATGACGACGTGGCGGAGATTGCGGTCGGTGCCGGTTGGACCGAAGGAAGCGATGAACGCTACCGGATGCGCCTGCCCCAAAAGGCGATTGAGGAGATTGTGGCGACGGGCATGCCTTTCGTGGCTGAAGATGTTGCCACGCATCCGGCGTTTAGCGCTGCTGACATGGACGTGCTCGGGGCCAGCGATCACATACGGTTATCCTTCATCGGAGTTCCCATCAGCGTCGACGGAAAAGTAGTCGGTACCCTGTCGATCGAGCGTGTGCCCGACATCGACTCGATGTTCCCGCTCGATTCCGATGTCCGGCTACTCACCATGATTGCCAACCTGATCGGACAGGCGGTCAAGCTCCATCGATTGGTCGTGCGCGACCGCAAGCGCCTCATGGCGGAGAGCTATCGGTGGCAGAAGGAGCTACTCGAATTTAAGCAACCCGCGCGAGAGCGTAAAAGGGTTCACATTGATGGTATTATCGGTACCAGCCCGGCGCTACGCGGACTGCTCGACAAGATTGCGGTGGTAGCCAAGTCGAATGCCACAGTTCTGTTGCGGGGTGAATCGGGCACCGGCAAGGAGCTGGTAGCAAAAGCCATTCATGAGTTATCTCCGCGTTCTAAGCGGCCGTTCATTAAGATGAACTGCGCCGCACTGCCTGAGACGGTGCTGGAATCGGAATTGTTCGGTCATGAAAAGGGGGCGTTTACAGGTGCCCTTAATTCACGCAAAGGGCGTTTCGAGCTTGCCGACAAGGGTACGCTGTTTCTGGACGAAATCGGCGAGATCTCGGGCTCATTTCAGGCAAAGCTGTTGCGGGTCCTGCAGGAACAAGAGTTCGAGCGGGTCGGTAGCGGTCACACGATGAAAGTTGATGTCCGCGTGATTGCTGCAACCAACAAGGACCTGGAAGGGGCGGTGGCAAAGAACGAGTTTCGCGCCGATCTCTATTATCGTATTAGCGTTGTTCCATTGCTGCTGCCCCCGCTGCGTGAAAGACGTAGCGACATTCCGCTGCTTGCAACTGAGTTTCTCAAAAATTTCAACAGCGAAAACAGTCGTACGTTAACTTTCGATCCGAGTGCTATGGATGTGCTGATGAATTGTGGCTTTCCGGGCAATGTGCGTGAACTTGAAAACTGCGTGCAGCGGACCGCTACATTGGCGCCAGGGCCGTTCATCGTCAGGCGCGATTTTGCTTGCTGTCACGGTCAATGTCTGTCTGCCCTGTTGTGGAAGAGCGGATTGGATCAAACGAAGCCGCGGGCCGCTGTAATTAGTGAGCTATCGGCGAAACCAGTTTTGCCAGCTCCTGAACCAGCTGCGTCGATTGCCGTCCTAACTCCACCTCTCGAGGCCGCGCCGGCCGATGGTGCGATCGTGAGTGGTGCGAAGCTGACGGATCGTGATCGCCTCATTGCCGCAATGGAAAAAGCTGGCTGGGTTCAGGCAAAGGCCGCGCGCCTTCTTGCACTAACGCCGCGCCAAATCGGCTATGCGCTCAGGAAATATGGCATCGAAATCAAGCGCCTGTGAACGGTTGCTGGATCTGGTCCATGCTGTTAGGACACGCGAGTGTGAAGTGACGGGAGGCCTGCGCGTCCAAGAAGAAACAGCATCGGAGATCGGACACCGATGGCAACGTGTGTCCGGCGTTGCCATCTTAGCCGCGCCCACTACCGTCTTCCGAAGTCGGCAACCTGCGCTCGGCGGCGCCGGCAGCAGCGGATCGCTCTCGTGAGCGATCACCACCGACGTGCCGTCAATGGCCTCGAAGCGATCGCCGATCTCTGTGCCTTGCCCCGGCGTCAGTCCGTGATCTGTGAGAGACCGGGCTGATCTAGCGACGTCGTCGGCGCCGAAGATGAGGCTGTCCAATCCGACGATTTTCATTGTTCTGGCTTCAGTCCATTTTGCAATGTCATGACTCGACGTCGTCGGTGTGGTTCGAGCGTTCATAACCATTCTCACGCTCGGCGAGAATCCTTAACGCGTTTTCTTGCGGCATGCAGAAACGATTTGACCATTCGAAAGTCCACGCGTTCTCCTCCGGCACTGTCGAGCGACTCGTCACGCATCTTGGAAATCCATTGTGGAAGGATATGACGTTGATAGAGCTAGATAGATCAGTAGGAAGGACTGGATGCGTTTCAATAACAGGCTTGACCTCAATCTTCTCGTCGCGCTCGATCACTTGCTTAACTTACGCAACGTAAGCGCCGCAGCGGCACGAATGAACATGACGCAATCCGCAATGAGCAGCGCGCTCCAGCGTCTGCGCGATTATTTTGAAGACGAACTTCTAGCCAAAGTGGGCCGCAACATGGAACTCACACCGCGAGCCGAATCGCTCAAGGTCTCGGTGAGAGATCTGCTGGTTCGGATAGAAGGGACAGTCGCCGCATCCTCGCAGTTTGACCCTTCGAAGTCGGAGCGCTGCTTCACCATCCTGGTTTGTGAGTACACGCTCGCGATAATCGCACCGGCGCTGCTTTGTCATTGCGAGCGAATTGCACCAGATGTGAAGTTCAATTTTGTAAGCCAGGTTGCCGGGCTGGAACGGCTGCTCGAACAGGGAACGGCCGATCTACTCATCATTCCGAAGGAGTTCTGCTCGAACCGCCACCCCTCGGAGGTAATTTTGCATGACGATTACTGCGCTATCGCATGGAGCAGGGGGCGTTACGCAAGCCGCAAACTTTCGAGAAAAGAATTCTCCAGGGCGCCCCACGTTGTAATGCGAGCCGCCGAAAACCGTCAGTCACCCGAAACGCACCTTATAACGCAGCGCGGCGTAGAGCGCCGAATAGACGTGACCACCGAGAGCTTCAACGGGCTGCCCGGGCTGGTCGCTGGCACCAATCGCATCGCGACGACGCATAGGCGCCTCGCAAAGGAGGCAACTGGCCGGCTACCGATCAAGATCGTTGAACTTCCGTTGAAGCTCCCGCCCATGAAACTATCCGTGCAGTGGCACAGGTACAGATCGAACGATACGGCCTTGATCTGGCTCCTTGAGATGATTCGGGCAACGGCAAGGAAGTTAGACTGACCTGCCAAATGCGGGGAAGTCGAACGGTCAAAATGGCCACACACGCTTTATTTGTGCTTGGTGGATCTTGTGCTATCTCGGCGGTCGGTTGCGATATGAATCTTCTTTGCCGGGCGCCGCCGGGAGCTTGACGAAGAGCCTCCTCTCGAGTGCTTAATTAGGCAGAGAGACCGTTGAAGCTTTGTAGCTGAAAATTGCTCGTCGTTAGTCCTGTAGCGGATGAGACGATACAGGATGTGGCACCTCTGGCCCTCTATGCTCGCCGCGTGGTTCAGGGGGAGGCCGAAGAATGAGGGTGGGTGGCACCAAATGCAAGGCGCCTGATCAGTGCCCTGGAGAGCCGCACCACCAACTAGAGCGGCACTATAATCCCGGCCGCCGTCCTAGTTCGGTACGTAGATTACAAATGGCGTTGTTGGCCAAATGAAGTACATTTTTTTCTCCTGTTCTCAATGAATGTTCCAGGTGGGCTCGTAGCCTAGCCCGCAGCAACGTCTCAGCATTGTGAGTCAGGAATGGATCTTTCTCTACGAAGCGCCATGACTTCTCAAACGCCACGCTTACCAGAGTGTCGAATGTGTGCTCCTGCTTGGGTGAAGTGTAATCCATGGATAGAAACTCCAACAAGATATCCTTTTTCAGCGACGACTCGCCGCTGGACCGAGAAGGTAGGTTGAAAGCGGCGCTGAGTACTCAGTCATTCAGCTCGTGAACCCATGCCTATACGGGTGATTGTTGAAGCGATGATGACCGCTGCTGTGCAAATCTCCTTCAGTATCCAAGCTCGGTATTCTAGTAAACTTTGCCGGGATTGGCGCCTCACGTGATAGATAAAATCTATCGTCGATCCGCAGGTCGGATCCGTTAGCTCCGTGCGGGCTAGGACCCCATTGATGCGTCACAGCTGCTGGGCCAAGTGCTGTTTCTCGCCTACGTGCATAGGCCACGCCTCGGGGGCCCGACGATCTCTGGGGCGACTATGATGGGCAGGCTGAAGTAAGTCACCTATTAGCCGTCTCGATTATTGTCTGGTCAGTTCGAGATCCAGCTCACGGTTGACGCGCTCAGGCTGCGACGGCTTTGTCACTCTGGACGGCTTGAGGGGCGGCGGGTAGACGGTGAGTGTCCCCATGATGCCGAGTATGGCCGCTAACATAAGCCAGAAGCCGGGTGAAGCTGGATCATTCGTTTGATCTATCAGCCAAGTCGAGGCGAACGGCGTAAATGTACCAAACAGCGCGGCCGCTAGTGAAAAGGCCAACGAGAAGCAAGTGGCGCGCACGCGCAGCGGCACGATCTCCACCAGGCATCCCAGCATCGCACCGCTATAGATGCCGAAGTAGAATGAGAATATCATTTCGACGGCGAGGAGCTTGGCGAAAGAGGGCTCGTTCACGAGCCAATCTAAGGCTGGGTAAGTGGTCACCAACGCCAAGATGGCCATGGTTAGGAGAACCGGTTTGCGACCCGTCCGGTCGGAGACAGCGTCGCCAATCGGATTCCAAATAAAATTAGTCACCGCGACGAGGAGGGTGACCGACAGTGATTCGTGTGAAGATAGCTTAAGTACGGTTTTGCCGAATGTTGGTGTGTAGACGCTAATGAAGTAGAAAGTTGTGGTGGCGAGGATCGCAATCATCATGCCAAGGACGACGATGCGCGCATTTGTGACAGTCGAGGCAAAGACCTCAGAGCGGTAGGACGGCTCTTCAAGGCCAGAAAGTCCGGCGTTTCTTCGAGAGTGCGGCGCAGGAGGAAGATCAGCGGAATGATGGAGCAGCCCGCAAAGAACGGAATGCGCCAACCCCAGGCGAGAACGGTATCAGGCGGCATCATCTCGCTAAGAATGTAGCCGAGGATCGCTGCGACGAAGATCGCGACCTGCTGGCTCGCCGATTGGAGCGAGGTGTAGAAACCGCGGTTTCGGGGCGTCGAAATCTCCGATAAATAGACCGAAACGCCACCGACTTCTACGCCAGCGGAAAAGCCCTGTAGCAGGCGCCCAAGCAGCACGATCGCGGGAGCGGCAATACCGATAGTCGCATTCGTCGGACAGAATGCGATGACCACCGTGCCGGTTGCCATGATCGAGAGCGTAAGGATTAGACCCCTGCGACGGCCGATCCGATCGATATAAGCGCCGAGCACGATAGCGCCGATCGGGCGCATGAGAGCGCCCAGCCAGAACACACCAAATGTGTTAAGCAGCGAAGCGGTTTCATCATCCGATGGAAAGAATGCCTTCGCGATAGCGTCAGCATAGAAACCGAACAGGAAGAAGTCGAACTGCTCGAGAAAATTTCCGCTCGTGGCACGCAAAATCGTACCGATGCGTGATTTTATCGATAGTCCGTGCGGGACGGATGAATACGACATCGTTCTTTTCCCGGTTGAAATGGCCAGAAGAATGCATTCCGGTCCGGCCGTGATATGTTGCCCACAAAGTCGCAAGGCGCCTTGGAGTTTCGGCCTGTTTTCGGGGAGCGTTCACATGGTGGAGGCAGTTGCAGGGCTAGTTCGGCGACGTCGTCTTGCCTCGCACCACTAGTCTGGCCGCATCGGACCGTGCTCTGAGCACTTGGTCCTCAGTCATGAATCCAGCTTCGACCAGGTTGTCCAGGACGACGTTGGCGCGAGCCTGCGCGGTGGCCAAGTCGAGGTGAGGGACATAAGTTGTCGGTACCTTGATCAGGCCGACCAGCATGGCAGCTTCCGCGAGATTGAGGTCGCGGACCGGCTTATTGAAGTAAAAACGCGCGGCACCATCGACGCCGAGGGCGTCGCCGCCCATATCGACGTAGTTCAAATAAAGTCCCAGGATTTCATCTTTGGTCAGGTGCCATTCGAGCCAGACCGCAAGGAATACTTCTTTGATCTTTTGTCCGACGCCGGGCCCGGTGTTCGAAAGCAGGGTCCGGGCGAGTTGCCGGGTGATAGAAGAGCCATCCTGGTGAACGCGATCGTTCTGCATTCTTGTCAAGAGAGTATGGAGAGCACCTGGCAAATCGAGGTCGAGATGGTCGTAAAAGTGGCGGTCCTCGGTTGCGAGCGTAACCTTGATCACCGCATCAGGAAAATCCTCAAGAGGGACAAGCCGATGATCGATCTGCCTGCCGCCAATCGGATTGCAGTACCGATCAAATAGACAGGCCGCGACGTTGGAAGCCTTTAGCGGATCCTCTTGCAGGGGAGCGCGAATCGTGGGGACCGCAAACGCCAACAACAGGATCAGTCCGCCAAAAACCAGGGTCAGGGCTTCGGAAACAGGTTCGAGAAGCAGCCAGCGCTGCCATTGGGCGAGGCAGATGCGGTCTTTAGGCCTCGAGTAACTGCCACATAGTGTTCGCAACTCCCTTGCGCAAACGCGGGTGGAAACGAAAAAGAGCTGGCGGTCCGACAAGCAGTGCCGGATAGTGGTCCTCCAGTTCGGCGGTATAGTCTGACTCACGTGAATCTTTCAGTTCAAATAGGAGCGTGGGGCCTGGGGCTGGCGTCTTTCTAAGGCGCGGCGGCAAGTCCCAAGGCGGTAGTTGGATATCCCAAGCGTCCGCTGCCATTTGGCGCAGGACCCAGCAGCGCGAGCCACTGACATATCCACTGCTGCGTCCGAGGGCGCTTGCGGGCCGAGTGGGTGTCGTGACTTCAGCTCACAGGTCCGCTCAAGATTGCGGAAGCCGAGCAAAACGACTCGAGTTCCTCTGTGAAAAGGTCTGACAGTCCAAATGGATCCATCCTGGCCGCATGGACGATTGATCGCCGATGCCCACCTGAGAATCGCTCAAGCCATAGTTTCTTCGAGCGCCGAATCTTGTGAGCCGTATCGAAACAAATGACGTTCTGGCTGGGCATGGATGCTCCCGCAATCTGAGTGGATCCTGCTCTCGAAATCGGCGAGCAGATTCGGCCGCCCACATAGGGGGCAAGTGTGGCCCCTTTGCGCGGTCGCTGAAGCCATAAATCGGCAACACCTGACATCCGTCGCAAGTGCGTCAACTTTCGTCAGAAAAAATCGACGGGAACGGTGTTGTCAAAAGATGAAGTCGATCCTGTCCGCGGGCTCAATGCTGTCTCGTTTGCGGACACGAGGAAACCCCGAGGGAAGTCCAGCCGGCCTTAGGTCTGTGCTCAAGGCCCCGCTCGTAGTGTGATTGCCCGTCCACTGTGGCGTAATTCTTGAACTTTGTGGCATCCCAGAAATGGGGAATTCAAACAGACGGCATCCTCGGGAAGCATGGGACGCGATGGACGGGTTTTTTCGAGGAGTTGTTCGGGCGTGGTGAAAACCGGTTGGCAATGTTCCCAAAGGGCAATGTGCGGCGCGGGGCGTTTCAACACCAGAAATTTAAACGACAATGATTGGCGGCGCCCGTCCTATTCCAACACAATATCAGGCCAAGCTAACGGCAGGTTTTCATACTACGGCCGATGCCGGGTACGAGTTTTGCGCAACAGTTCTTACAATGTCGGTGGATTTGCCGGCCGGACCGACTACGGCCAAAAGTCTGGACACGATAGGATGCGCGCAGATCGGCAACCCCAACCTGACGAGGGCGGCTCGCCTGCTCGCGTTCGCTGCGCCAGATCGGTCACGTGTTGAAAGAGTACGGCCTTGAGATCGAGCCTACCAAAAGCGATGACATTATTTCGCTCAAAAGGAAGGCCGGGCGGTTCGCTGCCGCCGAACGGTCTGCCTGTCATAGCGGCGCCATTCATGCCGGTATGTCTCGGCGAGGTTGACCCGAAAGCGTCTCTCGCTGATCTCCTCCATCGCGGAAACCGGACGTTCGTGCGAAGGCGCGTCGTAAAAGTGATCGTCACGTCTGAATTTCTGCGCCAGGAATTTAAGAGGTCACGGCGCCGGCCTGCACGTGCTGAATCTTAGCAAGATCGTCGCGGTCGAGCGTATCGCCCTTGAAGCGAACGTTGAAGGAGGCGGTGCCGATCTTCTGCAGCGCTTCGCGAACATCGCGCGCATAGGCCTCGCCGGCAGCGGTCAGGCGGATCATGTGGCCCTCACGCGCAAAAAGTTCGATCTCGAGCTGCTCCTCCAAGCTTTTGATGTGCCGGCTGACCGCGCTTCGGGTGAGGCTTAGCTCGCGAGCTGCTAGGGTCACGCTGCCTGTTCTGGCCGTGGCGTCAAAAGCTGCAAGCCTTGCGGTGGATGGAAGAAACCGGCGGGATGTTTGCATTCTTGCTCCAAATGAGGATCGTCGTTTAGCAACGATGAGTGCGTCGAAAAGACGGCAATGCAGACCTAAGGAGGTGTCTCTTCCTCCACCGATTGTTCGCTTCAATTCGCTGGCCGTTACTCGTCGAAACTGCTTCAGTTGAGGGGGACACGAGCTGCGCCGGATGGATAGCTCCCGCACGATGTGCCTTGAACGCCGGAAGGATGGCGAGCAGTAGGCCGACAATGAGTCAGAACCTACGGTGTAGACGGTGCAAGACGATCCGCAGTTCAAGGTCCTGCTAAGAATCGGTCCGAAATTTCTTATCAAGCGCTCCATCTTGGATGGGCTGGCTGCGGTGGTCCCGGATCCATTGCAAGGAACCCCGGTTCCGATCGTCAATTGCTGAAGTCCCGCTCGCCTGATCGTGAATCGAGTTTTCTGAGTACATTATGCTGAATCTTGCCCAATGGAGTTCGCGGCAATTCTTCCGTGAAAATGACTTCGCGTGGCACTTTGAAGCGTGCAAGATGCAATTGCACATGCGCTATGAGAGCCTGCGCGTTCGCCAAAGCTCCGGGGCGCCTGATCACATAGGCGACCGGTACCTCGTGCCATTGTGGATCCGCCCGGCCGATGACCGCGCACTCCGCAACATCAGCGTGCTCTAAGAGCACGCGCTCGACCTCCGCCGGATAGATGTTTTCCCCACCGGAAATAATCACGTTCTTCTTGCGGTCATGAACCCAAAAATAACCGTCGCTGTCGCGACGGGCGATGTCGCCAGTACGATACCAGCCGTCATGCATCGCCTCGCGCGTGGCTGGTTGATTGCCCCAATACTCGTGCAAAACATTGGGGCCGCGCACTGCGATCTCACCCGGCGTCCCCGCGGGCAACTCCTTACCGGCATCGTCCATGACGATCGCTTCGCAGCATAGTCCGGGTAGGCCGGTCGACCCCTGCCGCGAAAGGTCACCGCCGAGCCTCGTATAGACCGCAATGGGGCTCGTTTCTGTGGAGCCGTAAACCTGGAGCACGGGCACGCGCCGCGCAACCAAGCGATCAACCAGATGCTGCGGCACGGTCGTTGAGCCCACCGAGACAGCTTTCAGCGACGACAGATCGGCCGTCGACCACCTAAGGTCGCCAGTCAAGGCTTGAATGATCGCAGGCACCAGTACGGTCAAAGTCGGCCGATCATGCTTGAGTGCCGCAAAGGTGGCGTCAGACGTAAACCGTGAATGGATGGTGACGGTCGCGCCAAGATGCAATGCCGGCGTCGTCTGAATGTTGAGCCCGCCGACGTGAAAAAGCGGCAATACCGTCAGCACATGATCGTCGGATGTGAGGGCGTGCATATGCTGGCTCATCACCCCGTTCCACAACAGGGCTTCCTGGCTCAGCACTGCTCCCTTTGGTCGGCCTGTGGTGCCTGAAGTGTAGACGATCAGAAGCGGATCGGCCAAATCCGCGGAGGGGTTGTAGCTGTCTCGATGTATCTGATCCAACAGGCCTTCCCAGGGGTGCGCTCCGGAAGAAGCAAAGTCGAAGCCCACAGTCGTGACCTCGGGCAGTGTCTCTGTTAAAATCGGCAGAAGTGCTTCAAAAGCCTGCTCGACGACCAGAAGCTTGGCCCCCACATCGGACAAGATAAAAAGCTGCTCGGTGACCGCCAGCCGCCAATTCAAGGGCACCAATATCGCCCCCAGTCGCGCACAAGCGTAGAGGAGAACGAGGTAATCAGGGCGGTTGAGGCTGAGGAGAGCAACGCGATCGCTTCTTTTGACGCCGAGCGCAAATTTCATGGCACGTGCTGCACGGTCGATACGTCCACTGAGATCGGCGTAACTTAAGGTCTCGCCTTCGAAGTGGATCGCGGGCCTATTAGGAGCGAACGCTGCGTTGCGCTCAATCAGTGTGCAGAGATCCACCTTCTTGATCCTCTCTTTGGGTTGTTACAGGGCTCTCAGCTGAGTTCTTCGAACCAGCGTTTGTCAGCGTCTATTTGACGGTTGTGATTGTGTATTAGGCTTCGGAAGCCGATGTAGCCAAACGGGCAAAACGTCAGTGTCCTTCAACACTGGCTGCACAGCGAAATTGCCGGGAGTTTGGCGTCAAGGCTCCGTATGGCGGAGGCCGTGGCAGGTGCGGGCCCCGCACCAGACGCGTTCGGCATCGTCGTTGGAGTCGATCGGCTCGCATTTTCGTGTCAGTCGCGCGGCACGGGTCAAAACGAACACTGCGGTATCAAACTCAACTCGAGATCACGGAAGCTGGTGTAGTTCCGCCGAATCCACTGATGCAGCTCGCTCGAGGAATCCCTTTCGTGGCGTAGATAGCCGGTGAAAGATAAGCCCAGCCGGCAGATAAAGGCATTCAGAAATATCGGCAGCGCCGCGAAGCGGAGCACGCGGCCCCGCTTCATGGTCTCGAATAGCTCGCCGCGGACAACGAATTCGTTATGCACGGTTATCAGTATCTGCGGCGGAACATGCCGCCGTAGCATCTCATGGGCGCGCGCTGAGACGCGGTCGATGTCAGGCATGAACAGTATGATTGGCACGACGTTGTGCAGTATGGCCTCGCTCAAGAAATCGATCTCGCCGCACATTTTGAAAAACTCGTCAAAGGCGTGGAAGCCGAGATCAATCACCTTGGCCACGCTATCATTGAGGACCAGTCGATCAACGAGCTGCATCTTGCCATAGGTATCCATGACATCCGCTGTCTCAGTGATAGTGGGGAGGTAGTCGAGCAGCGACGGCTCCTTCAAGTTGAGGTCGAAGGACAGCACTGTACCGTTTTTCAGCAGCAAGAACTCGCTCAACAGCCGCGCGATCAGCGTCTTGCCGACCTGTGGGCTGGCAGAGCAGATGATGTAGACCGGGGTTACCAAAATTGCGATCCAGCGCTGCATGAGTCCTCGATCGACTACCTCTCGCCCGCGCGGGTCACCGACTTGGCGCCGGCGAGGTCTGTCAAGTTGATGCGGTCATATTCGCTCCAGACATTGGCAAGCCAGTGCCGGACGTAACCGCGCAGCACGAAAGAATAGTCCGCGAGGTCGTCGTGCGGTCCCTTGTTCGCGACAAAATTGACGAACGGGACGGAAGCGACTTCGACCTGTTCATAGGCCATCTCGTTAAGCTTCGGAATCGTCAAGTCAGTGGCGTCTTTGATGCGGTGGAAATAGGAATTGTACGTTGACTGGTCCCATTGAAAGAATTGCGTATCGTTGATGAAGTTCTTGACCAGGTAGTATTTTGCACCGCCCATGAAACTGCTCGTTTCGGCGATCTCGTCCAGCGAGGCGATAGACGATCCCAATACGTGGAATACGGCAAAGGTGATCTGGCCCGATCGCGCGGCGTCCAAAAAGCCTATATCGCGCAGGGACGCTAGCGCTGGAGACATCAGTCCAGCGCGCACGTCGATCACGCTGACGGACAGACCGGAGTTCAGCGTATCGAAGATCTTCATCTGGTCCGCGGTCTTGGTCATATCCACGATTTCGGTGATCGCGGGGTGAAAGCGCTTGAGCGTCCCGCGGGGCGACTCGGTGTCAAATGCGCGTGTCTGCACGTTATTCGCGCTAAAATAATCCAGAAGCGTCCGAGATACGGTCGTTTTGCCGACCCCTCCCTTGTCCGCACCGACCACAATAACAACTGGCTTTACCATAGAAGTCCTCTCAAGTGTCTCATTCAATCCACGCGACCGCGAAGCGCGTCGTCTGCGTGGCTGCGGTCCTGCGTTCGACGCAATCATGGCCCAATGTGGAGTTCGTTTCGATTTGTGAGATATTGACAGCCGCTGCTGGTCGCGCATGCGGCGGTCCATCGTCGCTTTGGAAGGGATGACATCTTAGTTCATGTTTGCGTCTCCATCTCCGAGTGGGTGTCTGAAACTTAGATTGTCATCCGAACCTGTGACGAGCGGCAGCATTAGACAAAGCGCAACGGAAAGTACGATTGCGATCGCAGCAACAAAAGTGCGCTTGTCCCAATGCCTCCCTTTTCGAAGATCCCGATGCGCCAATTTATGATCGCCACGCGAGCGACGGTCATCAACATCAACGGTGTCAGGCCGCGGCGAAGGTACTGGGAAGGGCGGATGTCCACGGATCGGTTCCTACAAGTCAGGTGAGACGGATCGCCAGACCGGCACTCTCGAGCGCTTCCAGGATCTCACTTGCCATACGCTGCGCGCCGCCGTTGTGGTTGTCGATCTGGCTAGATGCCACGACGCCGGTGATTATGGAGCATGCTCTCTGACGCTCGGCGAATGTGTCCTCAACATAGTCGCCACATGCCTTGCAATCGATCACAGGGCGGCCGCTCCATGGATCATGGTATGCGGTTTGATCTCTGGCATGACATTTCGGGCATTGCATTTATCAGGCTTTCGGCGTGTTTGAGTTTAAGAGTCATTGTTGTCGATGAAGACAAGTTCATTCCCAAGGAGATGATTAGCGCGTCAGAGGGAAAGGCCCCGTCCAAGTGAGTTAGAGCCCTTCTATTCGTGAAGCGTGCGTCGGCGCGACGAGGGGTAACCGAAGCCTTGTCAAGGTCGTTGTGCGCGAGCCGCGGCCTACATTCATCTACATTCTGAAGATGCCATAGTGTGGTACTTCGATTGGAGAATTAAGCGAAGCACTCAAGGCGATTGAGAGTGCGTTTCTGGTGTCTATGGGATCCAGAATGCCGTCATCCCAAAGCTCGGATGTTGCATAATAGGCACTCGATCGCTCCCGATACTCTTCCAAGATCGGCTCTCGAATGGCTGCTAATTCTTGGTCGGACAGACGCCCGCCGTCACGGGCCAACTGCCTTGCTTTGACATGGGTTAGCACGCCAGCCGCTTGCTCGGCGCCCATGGCCGAAATCTGAGACTGTGGCCAGGTAAACATAAAGCGTGGATCGAAGGCTCGACCTGCCATGGCGTATGTCCCCGCTCCATG